>CAZXTI010000007.1:0-18524 GCA_964643565.1 uncultured Hyphomonas sp.
ACGCAAGGCGGATATGCCGACATTCGCAATGTGCATAGCTGGATGCTTGGTTTTGTCGAGCGGTCCACGCAGGCCGAGCGGTATCAAGAAATTGCCGACCAGATCAGCCAGTCCCTGAAATTCATGGAAGCTTGCGGGGTTACGTCTGAGACGGTTCCGCAATTGTCAAAGGTCGATGTTTACACCTCCCACGAGGCGCTTCTGCTCGGTTTTGAAGAGGCGATGACACGTATCGATTCCACGACGGGTGATTGGTATGACACCTCCGCGCATATGTTATGGATTGGCCATCGCACGCGCAGCGTTGACGAGGCGCATGTCGAATTCTTGCGCGGTGTAAAGAACCCGATTGGCATGAAATGTGGTCCGGGCTTGGAGGCTGATGAGCTTCTGCGAACGCTTGATGTCCTAAACCCTGCGAATGAAGCTGGACGCATGACGCTTATCGCGCGGTTTGGTTCTGATGGCGTTGCGGAAGGTCTTGCCCCGCTTGTGCGCGCGGTTAAGGCTGCGGGGAAAAATGTCGTTTGGTCCTGTGACCCAATGCACGGGAATACCTTAAAAGCGAGCACAGGTTTCAAGACCCGCCCCGTCGACAATATTCTATCGGAAGTCCGCCAATTCATTGATATTGTCACCGCAGAGGGCTGCTATCCGGGCGGCGTACACTTTGAGATGACCGGCCAAGATGTGACTGAATGTCTAGGCGGCGCGCAGGCGATTTCAGAAGAGGATTTGTCATCGCGCTATCATACCCATTGCGATCCGCGCTTGAATGGTGAGCAGGCCCTTGAACTGGCCTTCATGATTGCAGAGAAGCTTTCTGATGTGAATGCTGACATTACGGCTGAAAAGAAAACGGCTTAGTCCAAGAGGGAAAATCCATGGCCATGCGGAAATGGCCCGCATGGTTGCGGGCCGCTGACATATTCGACCTTTTGCGGCTTTCTGTTCCGATTGCTGTCTCCCGGCTGGCATGGATGCTGATGGGTATGACCGATGCCATTGTGCTGGGTCAGGTATCCGGCCAAGAGCACGAGCTGGCATTCGTATTGAACTCTTGGTTGCCAATGGGGGTCTCTCTCGGATTTAGCATGGGTATTCTGCTTGGCGTTCAAGTGTTAACCTCGGAGATGGTCGGGCGCGGCGAGGGTGATAAGTCTGGCCGAATTTTCCGGCGCGGCATGAAATGGGCTGTGGGCTTGGGGATAGCGCTGGGGGGCCTTGTCTATCTATTTGCCGAACACCTGCTTTGGCTCTTATTTGTTGTTATCAATCCCAATGCCGAAAGCACAATGGGGGCAGGGCTAGACACCGCGACATTTGTCGCAGAAACGGCGCACGTCACCCGCATACTCTCCCTGAGCATTCTAGGGTTTACGATTTCAACGGTGTGTAGCTACTATTTAGAAGCGCTGCGACGGCCCTTGATCGTCACAATCACCTCTTATCTTGGCGTCGGTATCAACCTGATTATTGATCTTGCTCTAGTCCTCGGTTGGTGGGGCATGCCGCAAATGGGCGCTGAAGGCGTTGCATGGGCAACCACCGGCTCTCGCTGGGCCATTACGCTGGCATTAATCGGCTTCGTGATCTGGCTCACGCCAGCTTTGAAACCTTCTCCAAGCGAAGATGAGGGCGAGGCCAAGCGCCAAATAAGCGTCGGCACCGGTACGGCCATATCAAACGTTGCGGAGTGGGGCGGCTTTAACCTGACTTATGCAATTGCCGCCTTTATCAGCGTTGCGGCAAATGCTGTCTACGGATACTCGGCGCAGATAATGGGCCTCGTGTTTATGTTCTTTATGGGCATTGCCTCCGCAACAAGCGTCCGCGTGGCTGAGCATTTTGGGCGAGACGATATGCAAGCGGTCAAAGATGCCTCGCGCCTGGGCGTCGCCGCGACATTTCTGGTTGGTGGTTTTGCTGCGCTGCTGATCTATATATTCAGAGAACATATCTCACTGCTATTGGTCAGCGGGGACGCCAGCATAGATGGTCTCAGGCTCGCCCCGGCAATTGCGGCTCTGTTGATATTTGCAGCGCTCGCGACAACCTTTGATGGTCTGCAAGTGACCGCATCAATGGCCTTGCGCGCGCAAGGCGTGGTCTGGTTGCCATCCATCATCCATATTGGGTCCTTCTTCGTCCTGATGCTTCCCCTTTGTTATTATATGGGCATTAGTCTGGAACGCGGTGCACGCGGAATGATGGAAGCGGTGCTGGTTACGTTGTGTGTTGCTGGTTGCGCTCAATGGGCGCTGCTGGAATGGAAAACGGCGCAACCCATTTCTGGATCGCGCCGTTAATTCAGTTCTCTTGTGCAGAGTTGCTTAAATGTCTTTAAGCGCAGTTGCTGGTTTGAAAGCAGCTGATGTCTTCTCTTTGATCTGGATCTTCTCACCCGTCGCAGGATTACGGCCTTCGCGTGCTGCACGTGTCTTCGCAAGGAAAGTTCCAAAGCCAGCAATAGCCACAGACTCACGATTCTTTACAGCGCCAGAAATTGAATCGAATACTGCGTCTACAGCGCCAGCAGCATCGAGACTTGAAAGGCCAGCTGCCGCTGCAACGGCTTTGGTCAAATCACCTTTGTTCATTATCATTCTCCATTAATGACGGCAGGAATGCCGCTCGTTGGCTAAACAGCCATGATTCGTAGCGGATCGATACGGAAAAGCCAGTGTTTATGGGCTAATTTGGTAGAATCCAGCCTTCTTCCGACACAATTTTGTGGATTATTCCCGTATCAAGGGATTCTGGCGGCCCAAATACGCGCCCGAGGCGTGAAGCCCCGTCTAGGTTGCAATAGTGATGGGCGATTGCACGGACCTGTGCGCGGTCTAATATTTCGCCTTTTTCGGGAACCGTTTGCAGTGCGGCCGGGTAGATTTCCGCAATGAGTGTTTTCACATTCTCCAGCCCGTCTTCCGTCAATTCGGTGAGGCCCGTTTCAAACGGCCAGATTGTGGCGCTTTCAAGTGTTCCAAGTAGCGTATGAATATGCGGGATCCCGGTCAGGCTCTGGCTGCCGACGCTTCCTGTATAGGCAAGCTGCCAGACAGATTTTGGCTTGGCTTTAATCGTTTCGCGCAATGCCTGTTCGCAAATGCGATATTCGGCCAGTTGTCCGCCCCCAAAGTCACCCTTTTTCGCAGCCAGTGTATTTACCTGATCTTTCTTTGGGGCTCCCCAGAACGGGAAAGGGCCTTTACTGATTTTGAAGTTCATTCCTGCGGCAATGGCAAAGCGCGCATTGGAATTGTCCGGCTTGTCTTTCAGCTTACTGGCGAGATGGTTGTGCATCGCCTTCCAAGGCGGAACAGTGTCTATATCCAAGCCAAGCGCTGCGGCTGTGCCCGCCGGATAACCCATAGAAAAATCAAACCCCAAAAGAACGCGGTCGCCGCGTCGATTGAGTTTTTCCACGAGGTCTTTGATAAGGGCGGCGGCTTTCAGCCTCGTATCAGGATTGACGGCAGTGAACTTGAACTTCAACCGCGCATCTTTTGCGAGGATTCCAATCCAGATGGAGTTGGCTCCCGTCACTGGTTTAGACGCCGCGCTCCAGTCGACCATTATATACGCATCAAACAAACGTGCCATGAGCCAGCCTTGTGATCAGTGGCAAAGAAAGTGTTGTGCGCGCATATCCAGCGCGGGGGCATAGGGCAACCCCGCGCTGGGTTTCGCTTAGATTTTTACTAGCATCTTGCCGCGGTTTTTGCCTGTGAACAGTCCCATGAAAGCGTCCGGCGCAGCGTCGATACCTTCCATGACGGTCTCTTCGAACTTCATTTGTCCAGCAGGAATCCATGTTGCCATGTCGCGGATGAAGTCAGCTTGCATGTCCGCATGGGTCGACACAATAAAGCCGCGAAGCTGAAGTTGCTTGCCGACAATCTGAATTGCATTGTTCGGGCCGGGCGTATCGCCGGTAGCATTGTATTGGCTAATCATGCCGCAAATGGCCATGCGCGCAAATGGCTTTGCCAGATCAATCGCCGCTTGTAGATGCGTACCGCCGACATTGTCGAAATAGACATCAATGCCTTTCGGCGCTGCCTCTTTCAATGCGCCAAGGAGTGCAGGATAATCAGCCGCCGCGCGGTAGTCGACGCAGGCATCCGCGCCGAGGGATTTCACATAAGCAACCTTTTCTGCGCCGCCAGCTGAGCCGATAACCGTGCAGCCTTTGATCTTGGCGATTTGCACAACAGCCGATCCAACAGCGCCCGCTGCACCTGAGACAAAGACAGTGTCGCCGTCTTTAAGCTCAGCGACGCGCAAAATACCGGAATAGGCTGTCAGTCCTGGCATGCCAGCGATGCCCAGAAAGGCGCTATCAGGAAGCCCGCTACCGGCTGGAAGCTTCTGCGTCATTGCCATTTCCGGCGCACTTGTCCACGCCTCTCTCCATCCGGCCATAGAAGTGACCAAATCACCTTCTGCATAGTCTGGATGGGCTGAGGCTGTGACGTGTCCGACGGCGCCGCCTTGCATTGTTTCGCCGATTTGGAAGGGTGGGACATAGCTTTCGCGGTCCATCATGCGGCCGCGCATATAGGGGTCAACAGATAGAAATGTGTTGCGGACCTGGATCTGGCCTTCTGCAGGCGCAGGCGCTTCTTCTGTAACGGTTTGAAAATTATCAGCTTTTGGCATGCCGACGGGTCTTGAAGCGAGGGCCCAGCCCTTAGATGTAATGGCAGTCATTGTCGGTCTCCTATCCGATGGAATTTATCTAGCTATAGGCGTATGAGATGCGCATGGCCGTGACAAGGCATGACGGAGGGGCAGGTAAAAGTTGATAATCTGCGAAAATTGGCATTGCTGGTTGCTGTTCACCATGTGAAGGGTGCAGTTCAGCGGGCGATAATGTGCGTTGAAGAGGTGTAAATTGGGGTTGGGGTTATGGAAGAGCGTTTGAAGACGGGATTGGTGGGCGCAGGCGTCTTTGCCGGATATCACGCCTCAAAGATTCAAGCCTCCGAGGTGACGGACTTTTCCGGCGTTTATGACCCGGACTTTGCGCGCGCAGCGGCCTTGGCTGAAAAGCATGGTGCTGTATCTTTTGCGAGCTTAGATGAGCTGCTGGAGGCATCCGGTGCAGTCATTGTCGCCAGTCCGGCAAGCACACATTATGAGACCGGCAAGCGCGCGCTCGACGCAGGATGCCACGTTTTGATGGAGAAGCCCTTAGCGCTAACCGGCGCGCGAGCGTTTCAACTTGCCGAATTGTCTGAGGACAGAGGATTGGTGCTACAGGTAGGCCATCAGGAGCGGCTTGTCTGTCATGCGCTTGGTCTATTCGATATTAAAGACACGCCGTCCGCGATTGAGATTGTTCGCGCAGGACCGCCATCGCCGCAGGGCCGCGCGATGGATATCAGCGTGATCTGGGATTTGATGATCCATGATATTGATCTGGTGCACGCTTTGGTCAGCGGTGAGGTGTCCGCACCAAATTGCATTGGCCGGGCAGAGCTTGGCGAACATCTCGATTTTGCCGAGGCGCAATATTTAGTCGGAACCACGCAGGTGAAGACGATGGCGAGCCGTATCGCGCCGGAGCGCGAACGGCACATGACGCTGATATTTGAGAATGGACAAATCGTGCTCGATTTCCTATCGCGCAAGATTACCAACACCACGCCTTATAATGTGGCCGAGGATTTGTCGGCGAGTGTGCCGGATCCGTTGGGGCAGGCTGACGAGATGTTTTTCGCAGCGTGTTCAGGATATGGCGCGCCAATGGTCACCGGGCGTGAAGCAGCGATTGGCGTTGCGACGGCTGAGATGCTGTCAGCGCTTGCAATAAGCCCAACCCCAAAGCCTTAAGGCGCTATAGTTCCAACTTTTTCAATGGCCCGCCGACGGCGCCGGAAACCATCGCCGCAAGAAATATTGGTGCGGGCCAGATCCGGCTGAGCGGCGCGGCGAGCCTGTCCCTAACGTAAGGCAATATGCGGCTGTCGCCTTGATAAACGGGCGTGAACATCCAAGTCATCGCTTGGTAAAGCCGGACGTGGAAGCTGCGCAGACGCTTATAGTGCTTCAAAGCATCGCCAGTATTAGGTTTCGTTTCCAGCGCCAATGCGAGGGCGTAGGCATCAAGCAAGGCCATGTTCGCCCCTTGGCCAAGCTGGGGAGAGGCCGAATGCCAAGCATCGCCAATATGAACCAGCTTTGGGCCAGAAATCGGGTTAGGATGTGTGCGGTGGCGATAATGAGCAAAGATTAGCTGGTCATGCGAGGTAATCTGGTCAAGCAAGATGCGTGTCTGGGGCCACAAGGCTTCTGCTTCAGCCTTCCATGCATCAAGAGAGGCGCTGCGCCATGCTGCTTCTCGGTCAGTGCGGATTGACCAGAAATAGGTCAGGCTGACCGGGCCATCCGGTTTGGTGCGCCCAGAGGCCATGACGCCTGCCATTTTGCGGGATTTCTCATAGCGCTGTTCCAAAGCGGTCGCGACCGCTTTGGAACAGCGCTATGAGAAATCCCGCAAAATGGCAGGCGTCATGGCCTCTGGGCGCACCAAACCGGATGGCCCGGTCAGCCTGACCTATTTCTGGTCAATCCGCACTGACCGAGAAGCAGCATGGCGCAGCGCCTCTCTTGATGCATGGAAGGCTGAAGCAGAAGCCTTGTGGCCCCAGACACGCATCTTGCTTGACCAGATTACCTCGCATGACCAGCTAATCTTTGCTCATTATCGCCACCGCACACATCCTAACCCGATTTCTGGCCCAAAGCTGGTTCATATTGGCGATGCTTGGCATTCGGCCTCTCCCCAGCTTGGCCAAGGGGCGAACATGGCCTTGCTTGATGCCTACGCCCTCGCATTGGCGCTGGAAACGAAACCTAATACTGGCGATGCTTTGAAGCACTATAAGCGTCTGCGCAGCTTCCACGTCCGGCTTTACCAAGCGATGACTTGGATGTTCACGCCCGTTTATCAAGGCGACAGCCGCATATTGCCTTACGTTAGGGACAGGCTCGCCGCGCCGCTCAGCCGGATCTGGCCCGCACCAATATTTCTTGCGGCGATGGTTTCCGGCGCCGTCGGCGGGCCATTGAAAAAGTTGGAACTATAGCGCCTTAAGGCTTTGGGGTTGGGCTTATTGCAAGCGCTGACAGCATCTCAGCCGTCGCAACGCCAATCGCTGCTTCACGCCCGGTGACCATTGGCGCGCCATATCCTGAACACGCTGCGAAAAACATCTCGTCAGCCTGCCCCAACGGATCCGGCACACTCGCCGACAAATCCTCGGCCACATTATAAGGCGTGGTGTTGGTAATCTTGCGCGATAGGAAATCGAGCACGATTTGTCCATTCTCAAATATCAGCGTCATGTGCCGTTCGCGCTCCGGCGCGATACGGCTCGCCATCGTCTTCACCTGCGTGGTTCCGACTAAATATTGCGCCTCGGCAAAATCGAGATGTTCGCCAAGCTCTGCCCGGCCAATGCAATTTGGTGCGGACACCTCACCGCTGACCAAAGCGTGCACCAGATCAATATCATGGATCATCAAATCCCAGATCACGCTGATATCCATCGCGCGGCCCTGCGGCGATGGCGGTCCTGCGCGAACAATCTCAATCGCGGACGGCGTGTCTTTAATATCGAATAGACCAAGCGCATGACAGACAAGCCGCTCCTGATGGCCTACCTGTAGCACCAATCCTCTGTCCTCAGACAATTCGGCAAGTTGAAACGCTCGCGCGCCGGTTAGCGCTAAGGGCTTCTCCATCAAAACGTGGCATCCTGCGTCGAGCGCGCGCTTGCCGGTCTCATAATGTGTGCTTGCCGGACTGGCGACAATGACTGCACCGGATGCCTCCAGCAGCTCATCTAAGCTCGCAAAAGATACAGCACCATGCTTTTCAGCCAAGGCCGCTGCGCGCGCAAAGTCCGGGTCATAAACGCCGGAAAAGTCCGTCACCTCGGAGGCTTGAATCTTTGAGGCGTGATATCCGGCAAAGACGCCTGCGCCCACCAATCCCGTCTTCAAACGCTCTTCCATAACCCCAACCCCAATTTACACCTCTTCAACGCACATTATCGCCCGCTGAACTGCACCCTTCACATGGTGAACAGCAACCAGCAATGCCAATTTTCGCAGATTATCAACTTTTACCTGCCCCTCCGTCATGCCTTGTCACGGCCATGCGCATCTCATACGCCTATAGCTAGATAAATTCCATCGGATAGGAGACCGACAATGACTGCCATTACATCTAAGGGCTGGGCCCTCGCTTCAAGACCCGTCGGCATGCCAAAAGCTGATAATTTTCAAACCGTTACAGAAGAAGCGCCTGCGCCTGCAGAAGGCCAGATCCAGGTCCGCAACACATTTCTATCTGTTGACCCCTATATGCGCGGCCGCATGATGGACCGCGAAAGCTATGTCCCACCCTTCCAAATCGGCGAAACAATGCAAGGCGGCGCCGTCGGACACGTCACAGCCTCAGCCCATCCAGACTATGCAGAAGGTGATTTGGTCACTTCTATGGCCGGATGGAGAGAGGCGTGGACAAGTGCGCCGGAAATGGCAATGACGCAGAAGCTTCCAGCCGGTAGCGGGCTTCCTGATAGCGCCTTTCTGGGCATCGCTGGCATGCCAGGACTGACAGCCTATTCCGGTATTTTGCGCGTCGCTGAGCTTAAAGACGGCGACACTGTCTTTGTCTCAGGTGCAGCGGGCGCTGTTGGATCGGCTGTTGTGCAAATCGCCAAGATCAAAGGCTGCACGGTTATCGGCTCAGCTGGCGGCGCAGAAAAGGTTGCTTATGTGAAATCCCTCGGCGCGGATGCCTGCGTCGACTACCGCGCGGCGGCTGATTATCCTGCACTCCTTGGCGCATTGAAAGAGGCAGCGCCGAAAGGCATTGATGTCTATTTCGACAATGTCGGCGGTACGCATCTACAAGCGGCGATTGATCTGGCAAAGCCATTTGCGCGCATGGCCATTTGCGGCATGATTAGCCAATACAATGCTACCGGCGATACGCCCGGCCCGAACAATGCAATTCAGATTGTCGGCAAGCAACTTCAGCTTCGCGGCTTTATTGTGTCGACCCATGCGGACATGCAAGCTGACTTCATCCGCGACATGGCAACATGGATTCCTGCTGGACAAATGAAGTTCGAAGAGACCGTCATGGAAGGTATCGACGCTGCGCCGGACGCTTTCATGGGACTGTTCACAGGCAAAAACCGCGGCAAGATGCTAGTAAAAATCTAAGCGAAACCCAGCGCGCTGGGTTTCGCTTAGATTTTTACTAGCATCTTGCCGCGGTTTTTGCCTGTGAACAGTCCCATGAAAGCGTCCGGCGCAGCGTCGATACCTTCCATGACGGTCTCTTCGAACTTCATTTGTCCAGCAGGAATCCATGTTGCCATGTCGCGGATGAAGTCAGCTTGCATGTCCGCATGGGTCGACACAATAAAGCCGCGAAGCTGAAGTTGCTTGCCGACAATCTGAATTGCATTGTTCGGGCCGGGCGTATCGCCGGTAGCATTGTATTGGCTAATCATGCCGCAAATGGCCATGCGCGCAAATGGCTTTGCCAGATCAATCGCCGCTTGTAGATGCGTACCGCCGACATTGTCGAAATAGACATCAATGCCTTTCGGCGCTGCCTCTTTCAATGCGCCAAGGAGTGCAGGATAATCAGCCGCCGCGCGGTAGTCGACGCAGGCATCCGCGCCGAGGGATTTCACATAAGCAACCTTTTCTGCGCCGCCAGCTGAGCCGATAACCGTGCAGCCTTTGATCTTGGCGATTTGCACAACAGCCGATCCAACAGCGCCCGCTGCACCTGAGACAAAGACAGTGTCGCCGTCTTTAAGCTCAGCGACGCGCAAAATACCGGAATAGGCTGTCAGTCCTGGCATGCCAGCGATGCCCAGAAAGGCGCTATCAGGAAGCCCGCTACCGGCTGGAAGCTTCTGCGTCATTGCCATTTCCGGCGCACTTGTCCACGCCTCTCTCCATCCGGCCATAGAAGTGACCAAATCACCTTCTGCATAGTCTGGATGGGCTGAGGCTGTGACGTGTCCGACGGCGCCGCCTTGCATTGTTTCGCCGATTTGGAAGGGTGGGACATAGCTTTCGCGGTCCATCATGCGGCCGCGCATATAGGGGTCAACAGATAGAAATGTGTTGCGGACCTGGATCTGGCCTTCTGCAGGCGCAGGCGCTTCTTCTGTAACGGTTTGAAAATTATCAGCTTTTGGCATGCCGACGGGTCTTGAAGCGAGGGCCCAGCCCTTAGATGTAATGGCAGTCATTGTCGGTCTCCTATCCGATGGAATTTATCTAGCTATAGGCGTATGAGATGCGCATGGCCGTGACAAGGCATGACGGAGGGGCAGGTAAAAGTTGATAATCTGCGAAAATTGGCATTGCTGGTTGCTGTTCACCATGTGAAGGGTGCAGTTCAGCGGGCGATAATGTGCGTTGAAGAGGTGTAAATTGGGGTTGGGGTTATGGAAGAGCGTTTGAAGACGGGATTGGTGGGCGCAGGCGTCTTTGCCGGATATCACGCCTCAAAGATTCAAGCCTCCGAGGTGACGGACTTTTCCGGCGTTTATGACCCGGACTTTGCGCGCGCAGCGGCCTTGGCTGAAAAGCATGGTGCTGTATCTTTTGCGAGCTTAGATGAGCTGCTGGAGGCATCCGGTGCAGTCATTGTCGCCAGTCCGGCAAGCACACATTATGAGACCGGCAAGCGCGCGCTCGACGCAGGATGCCACGTTTTGATGGAGAAGCCCTTAGCGCTAACCGGCGCGCGAGCGTTTCAACTTGCCGAATTGTCTGAGGACAGAGGATTGGTGCTACAGGTAGGCCATCAGGAGCGGCTTGTCTGTCATGCGCTTGGTCTATTCGATATTAAAGACACGCCGTCCGCGATTGAGATTGTTCGCGCAGGACCGCCATCGCCGCAGGGCCGCGCGATGGATATCAGCGTGATCTGGGATTTGATGATCCATGATATTGATCTGGTGCACGCTTTGGTCAGCGGTGAGGTGTCCGCACCAAATTGCATTGGCCGGGCAGAGCTTGGCGAACATCTCGATTTTGCCGAGGCGCAATATTTAGTCGGAACCACGCAGGTGAAGACGATGGCGAGCCGTATCGCGCCGGAGCGCGAACGGCACATGACGCTGATATTTGAGAATGGACAAATCGTGCTCGATTTCCTATCGCGCAAGATTACCAACACCACGCCTTATAATGTGGCCGAGGATTTGTCGGCGAGTGTGCCGGATCCGTTGGGGCAGGCTGACGAGATGTTTTTCGCAGCGTGTTCAGGATATGGCGCGCCAATGGTCACCGGGCGTGAAGCAGCGATTGGCGTTGCGACGGCTGAGATGCTGTCAGCGCTTGCAATAAGCCCAACCCCAAAGCCTTAAGGCGCTATAGTTCCAACTTTTTCAATGGCCCGCCGACGGCGCCGGAAACCATCGCCGCAAGAAATATTGGTGCGGGCCAGATCCGGCTGAGCGGCGCGGCGAGCCTGTCCCTAACGTAAGGCAATATGCGGCTGTCGCCTTGATAAACGGGCGTGAACATCCAAGTCATCGCTTGGTAAAGCCGGACGTGGAAGCTGCGCAGACGCTTATAGTGCTTCAAAGCATCGCCAGTATTAGGTTTCGTTTCCAGCGCCAATGCGAGGGCGTAGGCATCAAGCAAGGCCATGTTCGCCCCTTGGCCAAGCTGGGGAGAGGCCGAATGCCAAGCATCGCCAATATGAACCAGCTTTGGGCCAGAAATCGGGTTAGGATGTGTGCGGTGGCGATAATGAGCAAAGATTAGCTGGTCATGCGAGGTAATCTGGTCAAGCAAGATGCGTGTCTGGGGCCACAAGGCTTCTGCTTCAGCCTTCCATGCATCAAGAGAGGCGCTGCGCCATGCTGCTTCTCGGTCAGTGCGGATTGACCAGAAATAGGTCAGGCTGACCGGGCCATCCGGTTTGGTGCGCCCAGAGGCCATGACGCCTGCCATTTTGCGGGATTTCTCATAGCGCTGTTCCAAAGCGGTCGCGACCGCTTTGGAACAGCGCTATGAGAAATCCCGCAAAATGGCAGGCGTCATGGCCTCTGGGCGCACCAAACCGGATGGCCCGGTCAGCCTGACCTATTTCTGGTCAATCCGCACTGACCGAGAAGCAGCATGGCGCAGCGCCTCTCTTGATGCATGGAAGGCTGAAGCAGAAGCCTTGTGGCCCCAGACACGCATCTTGCTTGACCAGATTACCTCGCATGACCAGCTAATCTTTGCTCATTATCGCCACCGCACACATCCTAACCCGATTTCTGGCCCAAAGCTGGTTCATATTGGCGATGCTTGGCATTCGGCCTCTCCCCAGCTTGGCCAAGGGGCGAACATGGCCTTGCTTGATGCCTACGCCCTCGCATTGGCGCTGGAAACGAAACCTAATACTGGCGATGCTTTGAAGCACTATAAGCGTCTGCGCAGCTTCCACGTCCGGCTTTACCAAGCGATGACTTGGATGTTCACGCCCGTTTATCAAGGCGACAGCCGCATATTGCCTTACGTTAGGGACAGGCTCGCCGCGCCGCTCAGCCGGATCTGGCCCGCACCAATATTTCTTGCGGCGATGGTTTCCGGCGCCGTCGGCGGGCCATTGAAAAAGTTGGAACTATAGCGCCTTAAGGCTTTGGGGTTGGGCTTATTGCAAGCGCTGACAGCATCTCAGCCGTCGCAACGCCAATCGCTGCTTCACGCCCGGTGACCATTGGCGCGCCATATCCTGAACACGCTGCGAAAAACATCTCGTCAGCCTGCCCCAACGGATCCGGCACACTCGCCGACAAATCCTCGGCCACATTATAAGGCGTGGTGTTGGTAATCTTGCGCGATAGGAAATCGAGCACGATTTGTCCATTCTCAAATATCAGCGTCATGTGCCGTTCGCGCTCCGGCGCGATACGGCTCGCCATCGTCTTCACCTGCGTGGTTCCGACTAAATATTGCGCCTCGGCAAAATCGAGATGTTCGCCAAGCTCTGCCCGGCCAATGCAATTTGGTGCGGACACCTCACCGCTGACCAAAGCGTGCACCAGATCAATATCATGGATCATCAAATCCCAGATCACGCTGATATCCATCGCGCGGCCCTGCGGCGATGGCGGTCCTGCGCGAACAATCTCAATCGCGGACGGCGTGTCTTTAATATCGAATAGACCAAGCGCATGACAGACAAGCCGCTCCTGATGGCCTACCTGTAGCACCAATCCTCTGTCCTCAGACAATTCGGCAAGTTGAAACGCTCGCGCGCCGGTTAGCGCTAAGGGCTTCTCCATCAAAACGTGGCATCCTGCGTCGAGCGCGCGCTTGCCGGTCTCATAATGTGTGCTTGCCGGACTGGCGACAATGACTGCACCGGATGCCTCCAGCAGCTCATCTAAGCTCGCAAAAGATACAGCACCATGCTTTTCAGCCAAGGCCGCTGCGCGCGCAAAGTCCGGGTCATAAACGCCGGAAAAGTCCGTCACCTCGGAGGCTTGAATCTTTGAGGCGTGATATCCGGCAAAGACGCCTGCGCCCACCAATCCCGTCTTCAAACGCTCTTCCATAACCCCAACCCCAATTTACACCTCTTCAACGCACATTATCGCCCGCTGAACTGCACCCTTCACATGGTGAACAGCAACCAGCAATGCCAATTTTCGCAGATTATCAACTTTTACCTGCCCCTCCGTCATGCCTTGTCACGGCCATGCGCATCTCATACGCCTATAGCTAGATAAATTCCATCGGATAGGAGACCGACAATGACTGCCATTACATCTAAGGGCTGGGCCCTCGCTTCAAGACCCGTCGGCATGCCAAAAGCTGATAATTTTCAAACCGTTACAGAAGAAGCGCCTGCGCCTGCAGAAGGCCAGATCCAGGTCCGCAACACATTTCTATCTGTTGACCCCTATATGCGCGGCCGCATGATGGACCGCGAAAGCTATGTCCCACCCTTCCAAATCGGCGAAACAATGCAAGGCGGCGCCGTCGGACACGTCACAGCCTCAGCCCATCCAGACTATGCAGAAGGTGATTTGGTCACTTCTATGGCCGGATGGAGAGAGGCGTGGACAAGTGCGCCGGAAATGGCAATGACGCAGAAGCTTCCAGCCGGTAGCGGGCTTCCTGATAGCGCCTTTCTGGGCATCGCTGGCATGCCAGGACTGACAGCCTATTCCGGTATTTTGCGCGTCGCTGAGCTTAAAGACGGCGACACTGTCTTTGTCTCAGGTGCAGCGGGCGCTGTTGGATCGGCTGTTGTGCAAATCGCCAAGATCAAAGGCTGCACGGTTATCGGCTCAGCTGGCGGCGCAGAAAAGGTTGCTTATGTGAAATCCCTCGGCGCGGATGCCTGCGTCGACTACCGCGCGGCGGCTGATTATCCTGCACTCCTTGGCGCATTGAAAGAGGCAGCGCCGAAAGGCATTGATGTCTATTTCGACAATGTCGGCGGTACGCATCTACAAGCGGCGATTGATCTGGCAAAGCCATTTGCGCGCATGGCCATTTGCGGCATGATTAGCCAATACAATGCTACCGGCGATACGCCCGGCCCGAACAATGCAATTCAGATTGTCGGCAAGCAACTTCAGCTTCGCGGCTTTATTGTGTCGACCCATGCGGACATGCAAGCTGACTTCATCCGCGACATGGCAACATGGATTCCTGCTGGACAAATGAAGTTCGAAGAGACCGTCATGGAAGGTATCGACGCTGCGCCGGACGCTTTCATGGGACTGTTCACAGGCAAAAACCGCGGCAAGATGCTAGTAAAAATCTAAGCGAAACCCAGCGCGGGGTTGCCCTATGCCCCCGCGCTGGATATGCGCGCACAACACTTTCTTTGCCACTGATCACAAGGCTGGCTCATGGCACGTTTGTTTGATGCGTATATAATGGTCGACTGGAGCGCGGCGTCTAAACCAGTGACGGGAGCCAACTCCATCTGGATTGGAATCCTCGCAAAAGATGCGCGGTTGAAGTTCAAGTTCACTGCCGTCAATCCTGATACGAGGCTGAAAGCCGCCGCCCTTATCAAAGACCTCGTGGAAAAACTCAATCGACGCGGCGACCGCGTTCTTTTGGGGTTTGATTTTTCTATGGGTTATCCGGCGGGCACAGCCGCAGCGCTTGGCTTGGATATAGACACTGTTCCGCCTTGGAAGGCGATGCACAACCATCTCGCCAGTAAGCTGAAAGACAAGCCGGACAATTCCAATGCGCGCTTTGCCATTGCCGCAGGAATGAACTTCAAAATCAGTAAAGGCCCTTTCCCGTTCTGGGGAGCCCCAAAGAAAGATCAGGTAAATACACTGGCTGCGAAAAAGGGTGACTTTGGGGGCGGACAACTGGCCGAATATCGCATTTGCGAACAGGCATTGCGCGAAACGATTAAAGCCAAGCCAAAATCTGTCTGGCAGCTTGCCTATACAGGAAGCGTCGGCAGCCAGAGCCTGACCGGGATCCCGCATATTCATACGCTACTTGGAACACTTGAAAGCGCCACAATCTGGCCGTTTGAAACGGGCCTCACCGAATTGACGGAAGACGGGCTGGAGAATGTGAAAACACTCATTGCGGAAATCTACCCGGCCGCACTGCAAACGGTTCCCGAAAAAGGCGAAATATTAGACCGCGCACAGGTCCGTGCAATCGCCCATCACTATTGCAACCTAGACGGGGCTTCACGCCTCGGGCGCGTATTTGGGCCGCCAGAATCCCTTGATACGGGAATAATCCACAAAATTGTGTCGGAAGAAGGCTGGATTCTACCAAATTAGCCCATAAACACTGGCTTTTCCGTATCGATCCGCTACGAATCATGGCTGTTTAGCCAACGAGCGGCATTCCTGCCGTCATTAATGGAGAATGATAATGAACAAAGGTGATTTGACCAAAGCCGTTGCAGCGGCAGCTGGCCTTTCAAGTCTCGATGCTGCTGGCGCTGTAGACGCAGTATTCGATTCAATTTCTGGCGCTGTAAAGAATCGTGAGTCTGTGGCTATTGCTGGCTTTGGAACTTTCCTTGCGAAGACACGTGCAGCACGCGAAGGCCGTAATCCTGCGACGGGTGAGAAGATCCAGATCAAAGAGAAGACATCAGCTGCTTTCAAACCAGCAACTGCGCTTAAAGACATTTAAGCAACTCTGCACAAGAGAACTGAATTAACGGCGCGATCCAGAAATGGGTTGCGCCGTTTTCCATTCCAGCAGCGCCCATTGAGCGCAACCAGCAACACACAACGTAACCAGCACCGCTTCCATCATTCCGCGTGCACCGCGTTCCAGACTAATGCCCATATAATAACAAAGGGGAAGCATCAGGACGAAGAAGGACCCAATATGGATGATGGATGGCAACCAGACCACGCCTTGCGCGCGCAAGGCCATTGATGCGGTCACTTGCAGACCATCAAAGGTTGTCGCGAGCGCTGCAAATATCAACAGAGCCGCAATTGCCGGGGCGAGCCTGAGACCATCTATGCTGGCGTCCCCGCTGACCAATAGCAGTGAGATATGTTCTCTGAATATATAGATCAGCAGCGCAGCAAAACCACCAACCAGAAATGTCGCGGCGACGCCCAGGCGCGAGGCATCTTTGACCGCTTGCATATCGTCTCGCCCAAAATGCTCAGCCACGCGGACGCTTGTTGCGGAGGCAATGCCCATAAAGAACATAAACACGAGGCCCATTATCTGCGCCGAGTATCCGTAGACAGCATTTGCCGCAACGCTGATAAAGGCGGCAATTGCATAAGTCAGGTTAAAGCCGCCCCACTCCGCAACGTTTGATATGGCCGTACCGGTGCCGACGCTTATTTGGCGCTTGGCCTCGCCCTCATCTTCGCTTGGAGAAGGTTTCAAAGCTGGCGTGAGCCAGATCACGAAGCCGATTAATGCCAGCGTAATGGCCCAGCGAGAGCCGGTGGTTGCCCATGCAACGCCTTCAGCGCCCATTTGCGGCATGCCCCACCAACCGAGGACTAGAGCAAGATCAATAATCAGGTTGATACCGACGCCAAGATAAGAGGTGATTGTGACGATCAAGGGCCGTCGCAGCGCTTCTAAATAGTAGCTACACACCGTTGAAATCGTAAACCCTAGAATGCTCAGGGAGAGTATGCGGGTGACGTGCGCCGTTTCTGCGACAAATGTCGCGGTGTCTAGCCCTGCCCCCATTGTGCTTTCGGCATTGGGATTGATAACAACAAATAAGAGCCAAAGCAGGTGTTCGGCAAATAGATAGACAAGGCCCCCCAGCGCTATCCCCAAGCCCACAGCCCATTTCATGCCGCGCCGGAAAATTCGGCCAGACTTATCACCCTCGCCGCGCCCGACCATCTCCGAGGTTAACACTTGAACGCCAAGCAGAATACCCATGCTAAATCCGAGAGAGACCCCCATTGGCAACCAAGAGTTCAATACGAATGCCAGCTCGTGCTCTTGGCCGGATACCTGACCCAGCACAATGGCATCGGTCATACCCATCAGCATCCATGCCAGCCGGGAGACAGCAATCGGAACAGAAAGCCGCAAAAGGTCGAATATGTCAGCGGCCCGCAACCATGCGGGCCATTTCCGCATGGCCATGGATTTTCCCTCTTGGACTAAGCCGTTTTCTTTTCAGCCGTAATGTCAGCATTCACATCAGAAAGCTTCTCTGCAATCATGAAGGCCAGTTCAAGGGCCTGCTCACCATTCAAGCGCGGATCGCAATGGGTATGATAGCGCGATGACAAATCCTCTTCTGAAATCGCCTGCGCGCCGCCTAGACATTCAGTCACATCTTGGCCGGTCATCTCAAAGTGTACGCCGCCCGGATAGCAGCCCTCTGCGGTGACAATATCAATGAATTGGCGGACTTCCGATAGAATATTGTCGACGGGGCGGGTCTTGAAACCTGTGCTCGCTTTTAAGGTATTCCCGTGCATTGGGTCACAGGACCAAACGACATTTTTCCCCGCAGCCTTAACCGCGCGCACAAGCGGGGCAAGACCTTCCGCAACGCCATCAGAACCAAACCGCGCGATAAGCGTCATGCGTCCAGCTTCATTCGCAGGGTTTAGGACATCAAGCGTTCGCAGAAGCTCATCAGCCTCCAAGCCCGGACCACATTTCATGCCAATCGGGTTCTTTACACCGCGCAAGAATTCGACATGCGCCTCGTCAACGCTGCGCGTGCGATGGCCAATCCATAACATATGCGCGGAGGTGTCATACCAATCACCCGTCGTGGAATCGATACGTGTCATCGCCTCTTCAAAACCGAGCAGAAGCGCCTCGTGGGAGGTGTAAACATCGACCTTTGACAATTGCGGAACCGTCTCAGACGTAACCCCGCAAGCTTCCATGAATTTCAGGGACTGGCTGATCTGGTCGGCAATTTCTTGATACCGCTCGGCCTGCGTGGACCGCTCGACAAAACCAAGCATCCAGCTATGCACATTGCGAATGTCGGCATATCCGCCTTGCGT
>CAZXTI010000008.1:0-18310 GCA_964643565.1 uncultured Hyphomonas sp.
CTCTAAAGATCTGACAATGACACCAAGCGCATCCGGCAATTGCGCATCAAGCGCAGCAGTGCGTTTCTTGCCGAGCCTTGCGAGCACCCAAACCGGCCCAAAAACAAAAACGACGAAAGCGATTGCAATCGAAATTCTGGCGCTACCGATGAAATATTGGCTGATATTGTAAAATGTAAGCGAAAAAATCGCTGAGAGGGTCGTCCACTTCAATGGTTCGAAGGCCATGCCCGAACGGGTTGCCAGCTTGTTAAACCATTTCGATGGCAAGGCCATTTCGCCTTCGCTATCAAGGGCGCGTTCACGCCTTAGATCGCTCATAAGTTGCTGCACAGAATTCGTCTTCTCGCGGGCCTTCAAGCGCTTGTTGAGCTGTTGGTTCATCTGCGCCTGACCAAAAAGCCCCATGACACCTTGCACAAACAAAAACCCCACTGAAAACAGTGTTAAATAACCTATAAGAGAGGTGCCTGACAGATTGCCAAGATCAAGGCCAAACATGAATTAGAACTCCCGATCGGGGTCAAAAAGGTCGGCTGATACATGCACGCCGCGACGCTGCATTTCTTCAAGAAACTTCGGGCGCATACCTGTGGCAACGAATTTGCCGTGTACTTTGCCTTCATCATCGGTATGCGAGCGTTCGAACTTGAAAATTTCCTGCATCTGGATCACGTCGCCTTCCATGCCGACGATCTCAGCAACGCTCATGACGCGGCGTGAACCATCTGACAAACGCGCAGCTTGTACGACCAGGTTTACCGCTGACGCAATCTGGCCGCGTATGGCTTCAACTGATATCCGCATGCCGCCCATCAGCACCATTTGCTCAAGGCGGGTCAGCGCGTCGCGAGGATTGTTGGCGTGAATTGTCGCCATCGAGCCCTCATGCCCTGTGTTCATGGCTTGCAGCATATCGAAGGCTTCCTCGCCGCGAACCTCGCCCAGAAAGACGCGGTCGGGGCGCATACGCAGCGCATTTTTCACCAATTCGCGCTGGCGGATTTCCCCCTTGCCCTCAAGGTTGGGCGGACGTGTCTCCATGCGCGCGACATGTGGTTGTTGGAGTTGTAATTCGGCGGCGTCTTCAATCGTGATGATCCGCTCCTTCGGAGAGATCGCAGAAGAGAGCGCATTCAGAAGCGTGGTCTTACCCGACCCCGTTCCGCCAGAGATGACGGTTGAGGCCCGGCATTTGACCGCGCCGGTGATGAATTCCAGCATGGGCGCTGGTAATGCGCCATATTCGGCAAGCTTCTCAATTGTCAGCGGGCTCTTGGAAAATTTCCGTATCGAGACTAAAGGCCCATCAACCCCAATCGGGCTAATCGCAGCGTTGACGCGCGATCCATCGAGCAGTCTTGCATCGACCAATGGCTGCCCCTCATCGACCCGGCGTCCGACCGCAGACACGATCCGGTTCAATATGCGCAGCAAGTGATCATTATCGGCAAACCGCACCGAAGATAATTCAAGCTCGCCGCCGCGCTCAATGTAAACTTGGTGCGCACCATTGATCATGATGTCGGATACCGAGTCATCGGCAAGCAATGGCTCGATCGGGCCAAGCCCTGTCATCTCATCAAAAACAGCCGCCGCAAATGTGTTGATTTCGGCCGAGGTCATCGCCATGCCCTCTTCGCGGACAATGTCGACAACAATGGCCTGCACCTGCAATTTCAGATCGGCATCGCTTAATTTGTCCAGCGCAGAAAGATCAAGCTCGTCAATCAGGCGATTGTGCACGCGGATTTTTGCGTCAAGCAGACCGAGCGTATGGCCTGGCTCGGCGCTTTCGGTATCGCTGGCAGGCGCCTTACTTGCGGCAGGTCGCTGCGGCACGTCGCGTCTTAAAGGTGCGACAGGCTTAGCTTCGACGAAATTGGCATTAGAAAATCGCCCCATCCCTATCTCCAAAGCCGCTTACGGCCTGTTTCCGTTACGGCGGGATCAAGCTGGTTCAAAAGCACCGAAACATCTTTGAGCAAAGGGCTTTTCGGTTTCACAAGCGATATCGGCATGCCGAGATTTACCGCTTCGCGGGCCGACTTCCAGTCAGAGCGAATAACCGACGCAATGTCGCGATCAATCGCCTTGCCCGCGCGTTCTACGGAGAATTCGCGCTTGCCAGCAGACATCCGGTTGAGAACCAGCTTGGCAGGCGCTAGGTCGGCGCGCAAAGCATCAACCTCGCGGGTCATATCAGAAGCTGCATGGAGGCTCGGCACGGAAAATTCGCTTACAACAAGCACCTCATCGACAGCCCCAAGGATCGGCTTCGTCCATGCAAAACGATGGCGCGGCATATCGACAATGACATGAGAATAAACAGCGCAGACCGTATCCAAGAGCCTCAAGACCAAGTCTGGATTTATCAGCTCATGGATATCGGCATTACGTGTCGCGCATATTAAGTCAAAGCCTGTTTCATGTTGCCAGGAATACGCGCTGAGCAATGTTGGATCGAGGCGTTCAGGCGCATCTGACAAGCTCAAAAGGTCAAGCTTTGGCTGACCTTCCAGATATGGCGCAACCATCCCGTCGGAAAGGTTCAGGTCAACCAAGCAAACGGAATTGTCCGGGTCTCGCTGCGCGGAGGCATAGGCCAGTTCAATAGCGAGGGTCGTTGCACCGGCCCCGCCGACAGCGCCGGTCAGAACCCAGCACTGATTTTTCCGCAAGGGGTCATTTGGCGCGACATCCATCAAACGCCCAACAGTGCGCGAGATATCGGTGGGCGACGCAGCCGAGGCTGCAATATCGGAGGAGCCGAGCGCAAGCATCGCCCGCACAGCAGGTGCTGGCAGCGCATCGCTGATGACCAGAACCTTTGTTTTAGGGGCGAGCCGGACCGTCGCTTCCAGCACGGACAAAGCGCCCTGCTCTTGAAGCTCAAGGACTAAGAGGCGTTCCTCGCCATCCTCAAAAAGACTTTCCGGGGATGCGCGTCGCACATCATGCATTTGCAGGAAAACATCCGAAAGCGCGGCCAGTCTTTCGTCCGAAACAAAAAGCGACGGAATGACATCAAGGCTTTGAAATGCTTCATATTTTGGCAGGGCTGACATGGGATTTTCCAGATAGGCAAGTGTTGAGTTGAAGGGCGCTAGTCGTCGCTCGTGCTACCGATACCGCTAGACGACACATCGCTTAGCTCGGTCGCTTCGCCAGCATTTAGACGCGTGATCGCAGCAACCGCGCGCTCACCTGACTGCCCGGTTAGCCCGTTGGAATTGGGAACCTCAACGGACCGCGTCGACTGGGCAGCAATATTATGATCTGATGCCGCGCCGAGTACGAATTCTCCACTATGGTCATGACTATGGCCATCTGTATTTGCGCAAGCTGATAGACCCAAACCTGCCGCGAGCAACAAAGGTGTATATCGTTTCATCTTCATATCTGCTCTCCAGTCTAATTTTCGCTCTGCTCGTGCAGCGCAATTGTATGATCCAGCAGGAAGAAGTCTTTTTCTTCAGGCTCACCTATGAAATCAAATGGGGTTTTAAGCTCATCAACAGATGCAACAGGCTGAACCAATCGCGGCGTGATGATAATCACGAGTTCGGTTTCATTGCGTTCAAATCGCTTAGAACTAAACAGCGCGCCGAGCACGGGAATACCTGACAGCCAAGGCGTATTGCGCGCATCATTGGTATAGCTATTCTGGATCAATCCTGCGACCGCAAAGGATTGGCCATCGCGCAGCTCAACCGTCGTTTCTGTACGGCGCACACTGAGGCCAGGAATAATAAAACCGTCGAAGGATACTGAGTTTGTATTGTCAATCACTGAGACCTCTGGGCGGACTTTGACATTGATCATATCTTCGCCAAGAACGGTGGGGGTAAATGCGAGGCTAACCCCGAACTCACGAAACTCGATTGTGACGACATCTTCGTTCTGGCCGACCGGAATTGGAAACTCACCGCCCGCCAGAAAGCTCGCCGTGTCGCCGGATAGAGCAACAAGGTTTGGCCGCGCCAATGTACGCAGCACGCCTTTTTCCTCTAGCGCATTAATTTGTGCGTCTACGGAAAATCCACCGGTTATGGCTTGCGTTGCAATGCCTGACAATTGTCCTGCAATACCGCTGACAAGATCGCCATTTGTGCCGAAGGCAAAATCGCCGGGACGGTTGCCGCCAAATCCAATTCCAAACTCGCGAACAACCTCGCGGGACGCTTCGACAAACCGTACTTCCAGAAGAACCTGCTGGGCTTGCTCGACGGCCAATCCATTTGCAACGCCGCCCGGAACATGGCGCTCTGCAAGCTGCATGGCCCTCGCCGCTGCACCTGCAGTGGAAATATCGCCCGATATAAAGACACCATCATATACAGGAACAACATCGAAATTTTCGCCCGGTAATAGGGTTTGCAAATCTGACTTTAAAGCATCGATCCCCAAAACAACATTCACCTGGATCAATTCCTGAACCACGCCCGCTTCGTCATAGACAAGCACAGTGGTCCAGCCGGGGCTCTTACCACGCACAAAGAAAGATCGATTGCTCGTCGCTGTAACGCTTGCAATGTCTGGATCTGCAACTGCAATCGTCGCAAATGGCTGATCGAGCCCAACCACTGTTGAACGGCCTCGATTAACTTCCAACACAGGCGCGTTTTCGTCCACGGTAAGCTCGGTCCAGCCAAAAGCTGGCCCGGCAAATAGGGCACCGCCCGAAATGCTGGCGAGCACAAAACAGATTGCAGTTATCAGCGAACGTAAGCCCATTATTTATCTCCTCCGCCCGGCGCGGCAGGCGCTCTAACGGTTTCTTCTGTGTCGCCTTGAATAACGCGAATATTTGCAAAGCTTGGTGCAGGTTTAGCCGGCGTTCTGACGACCACACGTTTTGGCCTGGTAACGGGCGTGGCAGGTACTTTAACCTGAGCCTCCTCCCCTGAAGGGCGCAAAGCGAGCCCCAAGCGGCCCTTATCAACAGCCAATCCAAGCGCGCGCGCCTGTTCTGGCAGGACCTGTAGCGTCACCGTGCGCGCAACCGCAGCGCCTTCAGCGTCATTGTGAAACAACTGGTCGACAGCAAGAACGCGTACGTCTTCCAGCAGAGTCCGCGCAGTTTGTACTGGCGCGCCGGTGGCATGGTTGAAGGTGTCTTCAAAGAAGTTCACGTCGACACGGTGATCTGGAAGAACAAAACCTGAGACCCCGGACGCATCTGTTACGCTAATTGATACGGCTCGAAACCCAGGCTCTATCAGCGCGGCCAGAGTTTCACGGACTGCATCATGTGTTATTTTTGCGGCCAGTACAGGCTCACCCGGAACAAGGGTGCCAACGGCTTGAGGCCATTGTCCATCTTCAGACAGAAGCGCTGCTGTGTCGGAAACCGCGCCATCGGGAATAAATTCAACGGGCCAGTCTTCTACGCGCAATGCGGGCTGGCTAAGCAAATCTCCGCGCTCTAGCATCTCGCCGATGACGAGAATTTTGCGTGTTTCAACTTGCTGGACAAGAGCTGCTTCAGGTGCAGGTGCAATGACATTGGCACCGGCATCCGCCTCGCCGTTCAGGAAATCTCGTCCGAAAAAAACTGCGACCATTCCGATCACGATCGAAAGTCCCAGCGATACTAATGGTGCTATACGCATGCTTCTTGCCTTAACCCTCAAGCCTTGCTGGCCAGCCTACTCAAAACACACCTTACGGAGAACGCGATAAAATCTGCTAAAAAAGCAGACCCGAAATCAAGCGAGTTTGGTTACGAAGCATTAGCAATTAAGGTAAACGGCGGGGGTTTAGAAAAAAATCAAGTTCTCTAAACGCTCAATCACCCAAAAAGCACCTGAAATTCCCACCGCATATGCCAAAGCGCGGCGCACCTTCGATAAATGCGGGCCGATTAGCTTCAAAAGCGCGTAGCCAAGCGCGAGGAGTGCCCCGACAAAAAGAAGCTGTCCGACTTCCACGCCGACATTGAAATAAAACAATGCCAATATTTCTGCGCCCTGCGGCAGCCCAATCTCGGCCAATGCCCCGGCAAAGCCAAATCCATGCAGCAAGCCAAACCCGAAACTCACCAGCCAAGGACGCGCGGCTGTAAAACTGTCTTTGCCATCCATCACCCGCACCGCTTCTACGGCAAGGAGTAGAATACTGACGGCGATCATAAGCTCAACTGGCGCAGCAGACAGCTGGACCCATCCAAGCGCGGTAAGCGCCAATGTCAGCGAATGAGCCAGCGTAAACGCCGTAATCACGAAGACGAGCTTTCGCAGGCGCGCCAGTAACAATAATCCAGCGACAAACAATAAATGGTCCGGGCCCGACAAAATATGTTCAACACCCAAGCGGACATAAGTCGATGCAGCGCCTTCATAATGTTCTGAGGACAGATCCATCCCCCCCTCGCCGGGGCGAATAACGGCGCGCCTGATCTCGCCTTCCAGATAGCGGATTTCAACGAAAACATCCGTCAACGTATTATCAAGGCCAGCAATACTGATCGCGCCGCTACCCAGCGCACAGGACACGCGCCATGTTCGAAGGATCGCGCCTTCAACGACTTTCGCAACTTCATCGCCCTGCTGTTCGCAGTCTTGCGGCAGCTCTGGCTCTAAGGCCAAGCGCCGCCCATCTGCCACAGGCTGTTTCCAGCGCACCTCGAAAACGGCTTCGCTTTGCTCTTCCAATTGCAACAAAGCAGGCCGGATTTCATGTGCCGCAGCGGGCCAAGACATCGCCGCCCATAGGAATAAGAATGAGAGAAATCTCATACTCATGGACCGTCATTTATGCGAACGACGTATTGCTCGCGCAGCTTTAGCCACGCTTGGGTGTCCGCGCGCCGTCTTTGCAAATCGCTTTCGCGCGCGCGCACCTCCTCGATAATATCTTCAAAAGCGGGCACCCCGCCAGCCACCCGGCTTTCGATACGAACGAGATGATCGGCCAAACGCGACCGTATTGGGCCAACCCACGGCCCGTCGGCTTGGGCAAATAGTACAGCGGCGAAGTCTCGGCCTAAAAGACGGGTCAGCTCAGCTTCTGAAAGCTGTTCGTGTTTGCGAGATAAGAGGAAGGGATCGCCAAGCCCTGCCGGATCGACCGTGCCCTCGCTCGCTTGCAGCGCAGATAAGTCCTTCACCATCTCATCGCTTCTGTCACCGCCGACGCTCGGAAAATTATACGGCACATGCACAAAGCTGATCCGGTCAGGGCGCGCATATACGGTCGGGTCTGCATCATACGCGGCTCGCAACGCAGCCTCATCCAAGGCGGGCAAGTCTTCTTCGCGCGCGATAATGAAGCCAAGCTTCTGGGCTAATCTTCGCCGAATGATGGTATCGTCGCGGTCAAGACCGAGGCGCAATGCCTCGCGATAGAGCACCTCTTCGCGCACATAATCGGCTAGCATGCCCTCAATATCCTGCGCGGTGGGCTCACGCCCCGTCTCATTCGTCCAGATCAAAGATAATCTTTGCATCTGTGCTGCGCTAATAGAAATCGTCCGGTCAGCTTCAGACCGTGCGCTTGTGAGCCATGCATGGACGAAGAAGACGATCAGGCCGATCAAGAGAAAATGCACTAATGGTTCGCGCCAGAAATTTGAAAAACCACGGCTCATAACCCTGCTCCAATATCCGTTGCAGTGCTGGCACCATCGCGCTCGTTTGAAACATGCCTAAAGAAGCTAGCTATCATCAACGTCATAATTGTTTGTACCGATTTCCCACGCGAATATGCCCTTGCCTCCGCTCCACCGTGCATAGGCATACCCGCCTTCAAGCCCGGCAGAGCATGCTAAATCTGCAGCCCATGTTTCTGCGCCATCAGATTGAAACTTGTACGGATGCACGCCCCAAAGCAGTTGCGACTGACGCAAGCGCTGCCTGTCCACCGAGCCATAAAGGATCGGTACGGGACCACGCACGCGGCTAAACCGCGCCAAGCGGTCTATTGATCCGGTCCGCAATGCCAGCGCGCTTGCTTCTTGCTGGATCGCCAAACCCATTGCGGATTCAGCGATGACATCTACAGCCAGATCCCATTCCGGCGCGCCGACCCCGTCAAACCAATCGACCGCTTGCTCATAATCTTCGGCCTGTTCAGAGGCTTTGATAATCCGGTCCATAATCGCAACCGCCGTCGCTGGGTGGCGCCCGATCGCGGTTTCGGCTGACAGCATCACCGCATCAGCACCCTGATAAATCGCGGTGGACACATCACTTGCTTCTGCGCGCGTGGGCGCGGCATGGTCAATCATAGATTCCAGCATCTGCGTCGCCACAATAACCGGACGCCCGATTATCCGTGCTTCGCGAATAATCCGCCGCTGGATAACCGGCACCTGCTCAAGCGGGAACTCAACGCCAAGATCACCGCGCGCGACCATGACGGCGTCTGCGGCAAGTAAAATATCCCCAAGGTTTTGAATAGCCGCTGGCTTTTCCAGCTTTGCGACGAGCGGTGCGCGACCGGCGATCATCGCCTTTGCTTCTTCCACATCTGCGACCGTTTGCACAAAGCTCAGCGCGACAATATCCACGCCTAGCTCCATCGCATAGGTTAGGTCGGTCTTGTCTTTCTCGGTCATGGCGTTCACTGGCAGCGCCTTGCCGCGAACGGTAAACCCTTTCTTGTCGCCCAGCTTACCCGGCAAATCAGCACGAACGCGGGGCGACTTGCCGCCAGACAGAACGGTCATCATAAGCTGGCCATCATTGAGCAGGATTTCATCGCCTTCTGCCAGCATGGCCAATATCTCAGGATGCGGCACAGGAATGACCGTTTCATCATCGGTCGTGTCGCCAGCTTTTAGCGTGTACTCCGCGCGGAAGCCGAGGCGTATCTCACCATCTGGAAAACTGCCGACGCGAATTTTCGGGCCTTGCAAATCTGCGAGGATCGCGAGCGGGCGGCCAAGCTGCTCCTCCACAGAGCGCACCGTATCGAAAGCCTGCTTATGGTCTTCGTGTGAGCCATGGCTAAAATTCAAGCGAAAGACATCAACACCGGCTTGTGCAAGTAGCTTTACCGTGTCCGGCGCCCTGCTACCTGGGCCAATTGTCGCCACGATCTTGGCGTTACGCCCCCGCATCGGCGCTTGGGCTGGTGTGGCCTTCATATCGGTCATGGTCATCTCTCATTATTTATTATCTGGATTTGCTTATCCTGATTGCCTGCGCAAAGCAAAAGAGAGATTTAGGCGCGTGATTATTTGGCACGGCCAAATCGAAATTTGATCAATAAAAGAACAATAAAGCAAAATACGATCCCAATCGCCAAAATCGGTGCGTATTTGTGTATTTGGTCGCCCGCCATGTCGCCGAGCAAATGAAACAGTGTGAATGCGATCGAGCAATAGATAAATGCGGACGTCACAACGAATAGTGCGACTTTGGCAAACGAGGCTTTGAAAAGTCCGCAGGCGATATAGAGCGGCACACGCGTGCCGGGCACGAAGCGCGCTACAATCAAAGATATGCCGAGGCGTTCAATGACCTTCTCTCTTGCAGCCTCTACACCCGGTTTTGCAGCGAATTTGCGCCCAAACTCATTTGTATGCGCCAATCGTCCAATCCAATACTTCCACAAATCGGAAATACTGAGGAAGACGAGAAGCGTTATGAATAAAAGCTGGGTTGAGCCTGCCCCTGAGGCAGAAGCTGCCGCCGCACTAATAATTGCGGCATCTTCCTGAATAAAAGGCGAAACGGCGACGAGCGCGTAAATGCCCCATGGATAGGCGGCAAAGAATTCTGTCAGCCATTCCATTTGAGGGACCTTAAACTAAACAACGCGACTTACCCTATCAGTCAGATCACCAGCGAACCGTCAAGTCCAAGCTTGTAATCGGGTTGCCTCTTCGCGCAGCTTTTCGGGGCCGCCCAAGAGCTGCCGGTTTACGCCGATCCGTTTGAACCAATAGTGCAGGCCGACAAGATCGGTAAAACCCATGCCGCCATGCACCTCAGTCGATGTGCGCGCCACAAAGGTGCCAATCTCGCTAATATGCGACTTTGCCAAACACGCCATCAGCGCGGCTTTGTCCGGCTCGGTGTCGAAGAGATAGGCCGCATGCCAAACGAGCGCGCGAGCCGGCTCCAGCTTTGCCGCCATCTCCGCGCACATATGCTTGACCGCCTGAAAGGAACCGATCACACGGCCAAACTGTTTGCGCTCCTTGGCATAGTCTACCGCCTTGTCGAGCATCACTTGCGCCGCGCCCAGCGTATCGGCTGCAAGCAGAAGCCGCCCGAGCGCAATCACGCGCTCAGTGGTGGCTGGGCCGTTCAAATCGCCCAGCAATTCTTCTGCCGGGACATCCTCCAATATGATCTCTGTAAACACGCGTGTGCGATCGATTGTCTGCAGCGTTCTTGTTTGCAGCTTTCCTGCCCCGTCTGCCGCAATCAAATAGAGCCGCCCTTCATTGTCAGCTACCAGAATATCGGTCGCGCCTTCTGTCTCGAACGCGAAAAGCGCTTTGCCGCTCAGTGTTTTATGACCCGCGCCGCCCGAGGCCGTAAGTCCGCCGCCTTCGCGCTTTGCGACCTGCTCTGTTAAAGCAACGCCAGTATGTTGGTCGCCGTCAGCGATCTGGCCAAGCCAGTCTGCTTTTTGAACCTCATCGCCTGCCAGTTTTATCGCCTCGGCAGCCATGACACTGCCCGCCATGAAATTTGCCGGACTGACATGCGCGCCAAGGGCTTCTTGCACGAGCACCGCCTCTAATGCGCCAAGTCCCAGCCCGCCATATATTTCAGGCACACGCAACTGCGCAGCGCCCAGCTCACTCAGCGCGCCAGAAATCGAAAGCGCAACCCCGGCCTCACCCGCAGCGACTTTGCGCACTTCGTCTAGCGAGGAGGCTGTACTCAACACGCCCATCATGGAGCTTTGTAGAAGGCGTTGATCTTCAGATAATGCAAATTCCATAATCGCCTCCCTAAGCCGATTTCGCGCGCGGTTCACGCGGCATACCAAGCCCGCGTTCGGAAATAATGTTCTTCTGGATCTGCGCCGTTCCGCCGCCAATGATCAGGCCAAGGTCATACATATAGCGCGCCTGCCATGCGCCATTGTTTTTCAAATAGGGACTGTCTTCATACAAAACGCCAAGCTCGCCGAGCGCATCAATCGCAAGCCGGGCAAGCTCATGGTTTAGCTCGCACCCCTGCAGCTTGATGATCAATCCTGCGAGCCCCGCGCTTTCCTTTTTCAGCCGCGCCGTCATCACGCGCAGCCTATTGGCCTGCATCGCAAAAACCTCAGCTTGAAGTTTGACAAGCCGGTCGCGAAACATCGGATTGTCGATCAACCGTTCGCCGTTCACGGTTTCGGTTTTCATTAAGTCTGCAATGGCCAGCAAGCGCGCCTCGGCTGCATTCGGATTGCCGAGCATGCCGCGCTCATGTTTCAGCGTTGCATTGGCCACCTGCCAGCCCTTGCCCGGCTCTCCCACAACGCCTGCGCGCGGCACACGTACATCGGTAAAGAACACCTCGTTAAAATTCGCCGCGCCCGTCATATCGACCAAGGGGCGGACTTCAATGCCCGGCGTGTCCATAGAAAATATTATATAGGAAATGCCGTGATGCTTCTTCTCATCAGGGTGGGTACGCACCAGACAAAAAATCATATCGGCTTGCTTGGCCGTGCTCGTCCAGATTTTCTGGCCATTGATGACATAATCATCGCCATCGATTTCGGCCTTTGTCGAGAGGCTCGCCAGATCAGAGCCAGAACCCGGTTCGGAATAGCCCTGACACCAGACGACTTCGCCGCGCAGTGTTTTGGCAATCCAGTCCTGTTTTTGTTGCTCGGTCCCCAGCTCCAGCAAAGTCGGCACCAGCATGGAAATCCCCTGATTAGCCAGTCCGCGCGGCAAGCCTGACTTGGCAAACTCCTCTGCAATAATGCGCGATTTCAAGATATCAGGCGCAGCGCCATAACCGCCATATTCAGCCGGGATCGTACGCGCGGCCAGTCCGTTCTCAATCAGGAAAGCCTGCCATGCCAGCCGCTTGGGGTTCTTCATCCCGCGATCAGCCGAAGTCGGCGCTTTATCAGCATGCGTTTTCAGGAGGGCCGCGACATCATCGCGAAACGCTTCATATTCAGCGCTTAAAGCAAGATCCATATTTCCAGTCTCCCAAATCCTCACTTAGTCATGCACGCCAGCCCATGCCAACGCAATCCTGACGCTGGGTTAGGATTTGACTACCCTAGCGGAGACTGGGAATGATAGGGCCAACAAACAAAAGGACATCATCATGGCGATCACTCTCGACATACAAAACGACATTGCCCACCTCGCCATTGATGATGGCAAGGCTAATGCCTTGAGCTTTGCACTAATGGAAGAATTTCATGCAAACCTCGACAAGGCAGAGAAAGATGCAAAAGCAATCTTAATCTCCGGACGCCCCGGCCGCTTTTGCGCAGGCTTCGACCTTACCGTCATGCGCGAAGGCCCCGAGCGCGCCGGCGAACTGGTAAATGCGGGCGGGCACCTTTTGCTGCGCTTATTCTCCAATCCGCTGCCAACAGTGGTGGCTTGCACCGGGCACGCTTTGGCGGCGGGCGGGCTAACCCTCCTATCGGCTGATACACGTATTGGCGTACAGGGTGATTTCAAGATTGGCTTGAATGAAACCGCAATTGGCATGGTCCTGCCTATTTTCGGTATTGAATTGCCAAAAGCGCGCCTGCGTCAGGATCATTTCACGTCCGCCGTTGTTCAAGGCAGAATGCACACGCCCGATGAAGCGGTTGTCGCCGGGTTCTTGGATCAAGTGGTCGACGCCGAAGCTTTGCTGGAAACCAGCCTTGCCGCTGCCGGAGCGCTCAGCCAATTGCCGCAAAAGTCTTATCACGGCAATAAGGTGCTCATTCGCAAGGAGGCAATCGCGGCAATCAAAGCGGGCCTAACTTAGCGGCCCTGAAACCAAAGACACCTTTGGATGCAGCGCTTGTAGCGCCGCATTCAACATCGCTTCGCGGCCCCGCCCGATGAGCAAGACAACGCAGCCGCCAAACCCGCCCCCGGTGAGCCGCGCACCTTGCGCCCCCAAGCTGCGCGCATCTGACAATATCGTATCGATCTCAGGCGTGGACGCCGCAAAATCCTCTGAATAGGAGCGGTGGCTTTCATTCATCAATGCGCCAAAGGCTGCAAAGTCAGCGCGCTTCATTGCTTCGATTGCCTGCAGAGTGCGCTGATGTTCACTGACGACATGGCGCGTGCGCGCTGCCAGTGCATCGGGTAAATCCGTTCGCAGCGGCGCGTCACACAAATGCGTAACCCCAAGCAGTTTTGCCGCCTGCGCGCACTCCTTAAAGCGCGCCTCATAACGCCCGTCCAACAATTGCCGCTGAACGCCTGAATGTATCACCGAGAAGCGCCAGTTCTCAGGAATGGGGATGGTCTCGGTTTGCAAGGTTTTCGTGTTCAGCGCCAAGGCTTCGCCATAGTCTGACAACCCGACCGCCATTTGGTCCATGATACCGCATGGCACGCCTAAATAATCATTCTCAATCGCGCGGGCATGCTGGGCCAGTGTCACCGCATCCATGTCAGCGCCCGCATGCTGCATCAATGCGCGCAGCAGCGCAGTGCACAAAGCAGCCGAGGATGACACACCGCCCGATGGCACATTGCTCTCCACCATGATGTCAAAGCCGCCCTCGCCCCAGCCGAACTCCTTCGCCTTTGCTACACTGCCCGCGATATAGTCCGACCAATGACCACTGGCTGGTGAATCAGCAGGACGCGCAAACGCCCCAGTATAGCGGTCAGACATGATCTGCAAGAGATCTGTCCCGTTTGGGGCGATTGCAACTTCCGTTTTATTCTTCAGGGCTGTGGGCAAGACGGTGCCGCCATTATAGTCGATATGTTCGCCGATCAGATTGACCCGCCCGGGCGCAGCTGCGCGTGCGGTGCAAGCGCGTCCAAACGCCGTTTCGAAACGGTCCTCCAGACAGGTCATATCTCTACCTCCCGCAAGGCTCGCGCCGCCGCTTCCGGCATAACATCAACGGTAAATATACCTGTCGCCTGCTCAACAGATGCGAGATATTTTACCCGCCCCGGCGCACGCAGCAAAGGGTAGAATTGCGCTGAAAACTGAAACGCGCCGTCCCGGCCATAAGGCGCTGCATGCAAGCTCATCATATAGGGCGTCGGTTGGCCAAAGAGCGCATCATAGCGTTCTGTCACCGCCCCCAGCAAATGGGCAAAGCCATCGGCTTGTGTCTCATCCATCGCCCATGGTCCACTGATGGGCTGAGCGCCAGAAATCCAGACCTCATAAGGAAACCTTGCAAACGGCGGCGCATAAGCAGCCATCCCGCCTGCTGTCTCAATCACATAATCATCCGTCCAATCAGCCAATTGGCCGGCAAGGTCATACCCAGCCTCAAATGCTGCCAATGCGCGCGCTTGCGGGTCTGGCATAAGCGGGAAGGCATAAATTTGCCCATGCGGGTGATGCAAGGTGACGCCAACCGCATCGCCCCGGTTTTCAAACGGCATGACAAAGGCTGCGCCCGCTTGAAAGTGCTTCTGATAACGGTCCACCCACGCCTCAACCAGCAAGCGGCGGCGCGCCTGCCCTAGTGTTGCAAGCGATCCGGTCGCCTCCGGCCCATACACAACAACCTCGCATGCGCCCTTTGCCGGAGCCGTCTCCAGCACCGAGGCAACAGGTTCATGGGCGCTGGAGTGCAGCGATGGAAACCGGTTTGTAAAGACGCATAATTCAAAATCCTCAAACGGGATTTCCGTCAGCGGCGCCCCGGCCCGGCTCGGTGCAAGCGGGTCAGCCGCCGCGCTTGGCTTGAAGGTGCGTTGGTTGCGTCCGGCTGCGTAAATCGACCATGTCCCGCGTAAGGGATGTTTGCGCAGCTCAGCCCCGGCCGCGATGGGCAAATCCTCGCCCGCCACGCGCGCGCCGGTATGGGCCGCATAGCCATAGAGAAAAAGATCGCGCCCGTCCTGCTTAACGTAATGGCGCTTATGGATGGCCGCGCCCCTAATAGAGCGCGGCAAAATGCAACTTACATCATCCGTCAAAATAAGACCTCATAGCCACCCAGATTGCGAACGCAATCACAGGTGACTTATGTGGCCCAGCCCGCCTTAAAAGGCAAATCGCGCGCCGAAGCGAATATCACGCCCAGCTAAAGGCGACGTATCCCGCAGGAAGGAGGTTGAAAGACGCCCAATCTCATCGCCGAGATTACGTGCTCGAATATCAAACGCGATGTTCGGATTGTCCCGGAACGGGCGATAGGTGAGGAACACATTGAAGAATGTGAAGCTATCCGTTGGCAGTTCAAATGCTGCCACATCATCCTGCTCGCCATTGTATTCAACCTCAAAGCGCAAGCTTGCCACTTCACTGGACACCCCAATTCCACCGAGGAATGAGAACGGCGGAATACGCGGCTGATCTGCATCCAAAAGCCCATTAGAGGTCGCACGTACAAAGTCTGCTTGGCCACGGACAGCAAGTGTCACGTCACCAAAATATGCAGATGGTACTGTGGCAATGTCAGCATCGAACTCAGCTTCAACACCGCGAAAGACTGTGTCTGCCGCAATGAATTGCAAGACGGGCAGACCGTCCAGTTCCTCGCCGGTCAATTGCTCAAAGATGAAGTTATCATAATCTGTGGCAAAGGCGTTCACGATCAGCGTCACCGGCCCCAACTCCCCGCGCGCTGTCACTTCAAGGCTCCGCGCGACTTCGTCTTCAAGCGTTGGATCGCCAACCTCAAAGCTTTGTGTCGCAAGGTGCGGTCCGAATGAGAAGTTCTCCTCAAGTGATGGTGCGCGTTCACTACGCGACCCGTTCAATCCAAGGAAAAACGCATCATTAAATTGATAACCGACACCGCCGGAAACACTGAAGATGTTGGAGCTATTATCAATCTCAATCGGCACGCCGTCTTCTTCAGCGATAAATGTGTCTGTCGAATTGTCGACATACTCATAGCGCGCGGCACCATCGAGAATGAGCTGACCAAAGTCTAGCTGTGTCAAACCAAACAGCCCAATTTGTAGTTGCTCGGACGGTGGAACGAATGCTTCCGCGCCAATGGCTTGAAAGTCACGCAGACGGAATTGACCGCCGACAGCAGTATCAAGCTCGCCGCCGAAGAGTGACGCTGTTTTACCTACGAGTTCGAGGCGTGTTTCAAACTCTTCATTGAAGAAGCTCGTACCGATTTCATCACCTTCCAGCTCGAAGTGCTCATAGTCACCATAACCAGCGCGGAATTTCAGCGTTTGGAATAGGCCAAGATCACCGTTCACCTCGCCGCGCAAATCATAGCGCAACTGTTGCAAATCGATGCGGATGCCTTCTTCTTCACCCTCTTCCTCGCCTTCTTCTTCACCCTCTTCGCCTTCGAGGTCTTCTTCCGTCAGGACGCCCGCAGGTAAGCCATAATTGGAATCCGTTATGCTGAAGGACGCGCCAAAGAAGCCGTCATAGCCGCCCTGATCAAAAACAAAGGATCCGCCAACAGACCCCGACCAGGTTTGCACATCGCTGTTCGCGACAAAGCCATCTGTAAAGCCTTCTTCAGGATCAAAGACCTCTCCTGCGGCAGCAGCTTCTTCAGCAAGAAGTGCAAGGAGCTGATCGGATGCATTCAAGCCATCAATATCAAAATCGCCAGCATCTCGAAAAGAGCCCTCGGCATGCACGACAAAATTTGAGCCGAGCTGAATATTCGCGCCTGCGGCAACTTCATTGCCATTATCGACCGTGGAATAAGAATAACGCGCCGCACCATCCAAGCCATTTTCAGGCAGGGCCGTCGGAATTTTGCCCGTATCGATGTTCACAACACCGCCCGCAGCCGAGCTACCATAAAGCAAGGAGGCTGCGCCGCGCACAATTTCAATGCGCTGCGCAAGCGCTGGTTCAACCGGAACAGCATGGTCAGGACTTGTCTGCGCCGCATCAAAGGATCCGATCCCATCTTCAAGGACACGGATACGGTCGCCGCCAAGACCGCGAATAATCGGGCGGCCTGCCCCGGCCCCAAAGGCTGTCGTTTTTACACCAACCTCATTGCGCAAGGTCTCACCGATTGAGCCAGCAATCCGCTCTGCCAATTCCTCGTCATCCAGCACGGTAGACGATGTGATAGATCTGCCAAGTTCACGCGCAATTGGTGAACTCGTGGTCACAACTTCATCCAGGTTCAGATGTTTAACGTGGCTGTCTGCTTCATCTTCTGATTGGGTTTGGGCAAGCGCTGCCGGGGAAATAGCAAGTAAAGCAAGGCCAGAAACTGACCCGATAAAAAAACGTTTCATAATAATAACTCTATTCATAATCATTCATGGTGAACGGGGCCACCACGGACTTGTTTTAAAAGAAAAAATGTTGGGATTATGAAAGTGAGTAAGGCGGCGCACGCGCGCGAACAGGGCTATAGCGGCCCTCAAGGGAAAGCTGTCTGAGTGCCTGCCGGGTTTTGGCAACAGTATGAAAATATGGATCAATAACAGGCTCAGCGGCGGCTGGCGGTGCGTCATCAATCAGCTGCGCGGAAATACAAACCGAACATTCATGCGTTGTGTGATCAGGATCAGCATCATGCGCAGCAGATGCACCCAAGACCAGCGCGTTGCTGATCGCAACGGCAAATATCAAAAGAAGGGTTTTAATCTGGAATCGCAAAACGAGCCGGCTCCGAGCGTAACACACTAATATGTTATTCTCTAACGCATGCGCATAATATTGAGCAAGCCCCCAACCGCGCTAGACTAAATATGTGTGGCCAAACTAGCACACAAACTTACCGTCATCCTCGCACACAGCCTTGGTGCGCTCGATCCAGTCATGAATTGACTTAATGCGCACAAAAATTCCTGTCTCGCCGAAAGCTTCTAAATCTTGCGTCACTTGGGACAAGACCCCCACCGCAAGCGGCCCTTCGCCATAATCAATATAAAGCGGCGCGCCGCTATCACCGACATTCGGCCCACGTTCGCCGACACGCTGGCTAACAAGAACAGATTCGCCGTGCTGAATAATCGACACTGGCCCGCCCTGCAAATAACGAGATCCGCCATTGCTGCCCCAAGCGGAGATATAGGCCTTTGAAAAAGCATCGCGGCGCAAATGTTGGCTGGATCGCTCCAGATTGGCCATGCTAACGGCCGCAAATGCCGACACATCCTCAACATAGAATAATGCAATATCGGTCGAATAGCGCAGCCGGCTCACCCCATGCTCAGCATGGCACATCGCGCCTTTGAGCGGCGCAGCCTTGATCTCAGCGGCCCGCACATCCAGCCCCGGCGTCAGTATGATAA
>CAZXTI010000009.1:0-3397 GCA_964643565.1 uncultured Hyphomonas sp.
TTATATGGCAGTACTGCGCCAGCCTGAACCACACCGCCGACCACATTGCCTGTCGACTTGACGACCGGTACACCAGTGATCTGTCCGGGCAGCTTAGCGACGCCGATCAATATATTCGGTGCAATGGAGCGATTGACGCGCGCCTCAACATGTTTGAGGCGAACATGGGCAACCTCGTGTCCAATCACGGCTGCAAACTGGTCAGCATTTTCGACCGTTGCGAGCAGGCCTGAAAAAACACCAATCCGCTTATTCGGCAGAGCAAAAGCGTTGAAGGTTTGCGGCGCGTCAAAGACGGCGATTTGCCACTGGCTCGGGTCTTCGCCGGCTGCAACCAAAACATTTTGAGCCAGCGCCGCGACGCCTTGTCTAACGGCGGCATCCTGAACTTGCGGCGTTGTTTGCAGGATACTGTTCCACTGCGAATCTGCCTTGGCGTTAATCGTGTCCTGGGAAATGATACCGCTTGAGGCACAAGCCGATAGTGTTGCAAACAACAAAGCCCCGATAAGGCTTTTTGCAAAAAATCTATGTCGCATAGGATGCTCCCTCTCAATGCTACAGGCCATCGTAGTGCCGCTAGGGAAGGGACACAAGTTAAATCAGGCCCTCTTCAAGGTGTTGCGACTGAGACGGCATACGGTGTTACCGATTAAATACGGCGCTCATCGCAATGGCTCCGGCGGTTGCGACATTGATGCTGTCAAAGCCTTGGACCATCGGAATGCGCACAGCTTTGCCACGCATAATCAGATGATCGGGCAAGCCCGGCCCCTCTGGACCGAGGACGAGGGCGAGTTTTTTCGGGCGTTGCAGCCTATTAAGCGGCGCGGCATCCGCGCGCGGGGTCAGGCACCAGATCTCGAACCCCGCCGCCGTCAACGCGTCCAAAAGATCATCTCCTGCAAGATCTTGTGCAAAAGGCAGCGTGAGTGCGGCACCGGCAGAGACACGAATAGATTTTCGGTAAAGCGGGTCGCCAGAGGTTTTGTCGAGCAGGATCGCATCGCCGCCAAAGGCCGCCGCGTTGCGAAAGCATGCGCCGATATTGTCATGATTGGAAAGCCCGATAAGGCAAAGCACGGTTTGTGCGTTGGTCAACAAATCAGCGCTGGTGTTCGGCGTGCCTTTCCAGCCGCAAGCCAGCACGCCGCGATGGATGGGGAAGCCGACAATGCGGTCCATCATTGATTGCGCCGCAGAATATATCGGCACGTGGGCAGGCACGCGCGCCAAAAGATCGGCAAGTGGGGCGAGGCGGCTTTCTGCAACAAAGATGCTTTCAGGCGCAAAGCGCGCGCGCGTCAGCAGTGTTGCCAGTGTGACTTTACCCTCAACGATAAACCGCGCGCCATGTCCGCGCGTCAGGTCTTTCTCACGGATGGATGTGTAAGGGGTAATGCGCGGATCGTCTGGCGCAGTAATCGGAATAATAGGCATACCGCCTATGTGCCGGATGACTGCGCCCATAGCAAATCGAGAAATTTTGAGAGTGGGTCTTGAAATTAATTAGCACTATTGCTAATTAGCAATAATGGAAATTAAATCTCTAAAAGCTCTGGCCCATCCCGTTCGGCGAGACATAATGGTTGCATTACGATCTGGGGCGAAAACATCGGGTCAACTTGCTGAGTTGTTTGATGCTGCATGGCCGACAATCTCACGACATCTGGCAACACTTAAAGACGCGGGTTTGATCACCGCTGAGCGGCAAAAGACGTCCATTCTCTATAGAGCAAATACAAGCGTTTTGGAGGATGCAGCATCAGCCGTTCTGGCGCTTATTGGTGCAGATGATGGGGATGACAAAAACGATGATTTGAAGGAGGCAGCAGAATGAACCAGGGAATGAAAAATGGATTGACCATATCGGCAATCGCACTGGTGGTGACCAGTGCCTTGGCGCTCTGGGCGCCGACGCAATTGGAGGCGGGCACACAGGTTCCTGTCCATTGGGGGCCGAGTGGTGCTGACAGATTTGCTGACGCGGGCGAGGCGGTGCGCTATCTTTGGATCATGCCAGGCGCGATCGTGTTTACTGGCCTCTTATTTGTATGCATGCCTTTGCTGGATCCGTTTCGGGCTAATCTGGAGAAAAGCCTGAAAGCTTATCTGGCTGTCTGGGGGGCATGTGCTGTTTTGTTGAGTTTTATCCAGCTTGGCTTCGTTGCGGCGATGACTGGGAATCTCAGTAATGAAGGGGAGATGGTGCGCTGGATTATGGCCGCAAGCTCGCTCTTTTTTGTCATTATGGGTAATTATCTACCGAAGACACGTGCGAGTTTTATCTTCGGTATACGCACGCCGTGGACGCTTACGAGTGATACAAGCTGGGAGAAGACCCACAGGCTTGGCGGACGGCTTTTTATTCTCGTCGGTCTGGTTGGGTTTGCGGGCGCATTCACTTTGGACGGACTTTCGCTCGCGCTCATGTTGCCGGCAATGTTATTGCCGATCCTGCTTGTGCTGACAGTCTATTCCTACCTTGTGTGGCGCAAGGCTGAGGACAAAGCGGTGAGTTCGGACTTCATCATTTAAGGGGCGCCCTTAGCCATCCGCGCTATGGCCAACAATGCCGGTGCATTCAATTTCGATGCTGGCATTTGCAGCAAGGCCCGCCACGGCAACCGTTGTGCGTGCTGGTGGATTGGCCGGGAAGAATTTGCGATAGGCCGCATTCATCTCCGCAAAGTCTGCAATATCTGCCAGAAACACCTGACAGCGTACAAGGTCAGCATGTGAGGCATTCACGGTCGCTAGTGTCGCCCCGATATTTTCGAGTGTCTGGCGCGTCTCCTCGCCAATCCCGCCGGCCGGATAATCACTTGTCCCGGGCAGGCGTCCCAAATGGCCTGCCAGAAAAATCGTTCCGTTCGCCACCACAACCGGCGAAAAGGGCGGTGCTTGTACTGCTGGCGCGGCATCTTGCGCGGGCGCGGCCTCTTGGGCGCAAGCGGGCAGGGCGAGCAGCAGCATTCCAGCGCCAAAAAACACAGATTTAAGCATGCGAGTTTCTCCTGATCATGTTCGCGTTTCTCACTCGTCTCACGCGTTTGCGTGGATGCCAAGAGCGATATGACATTGCTCGCCAAATTTCAAAGGACTGAGCGAGGCCCTTTTAGCCTTGCTATTTATTCCAAAAGGGTAGATAGGCTGACCTCGACTTTTAGCCGGAAAATCAGGCATTCGTGATTTGCACAAGCAAGCCACACGTTCAGACCACCCCTAAAAAATTCGAATTGAGCCGCATAACGCTGTGTTATGTGGCAAACTTAAATAGGAGTGTTCTTGTGAAAAGCGGCACCGTTAAATTTTATAATGATCAAAAAGGCTTCGGCTTTATCGCACCAGAAGATGGCAGCACGGACGTATTCGTTCATGCAACGGCTCTGGAGCG
>CAZXTI010000009.1:3497-14946 GCA_964643565.1 uncultured Hyphomonas sp.
TCGCACCAGAAGATGGCAGCACGGACGTATTCGTTCATGCAACGGCTCTGGAGCGCGCTGGTATTACTGGCCTTTCCGATGGACAAAAAGTGTCTTTCGAAACCGAAATCGACCAGCGCAACGGCAAAACTGCCGTGAGCACGATCCAACTCGACTAGTTCGCGTTACATATAGATCGACTGGGGCCATTCTCTTACGAGGATGGCCCTTTTTTGTGCGAGCGTTTTGCGCCGCGCCCTTGAGAGCCGCGCTTCTGGACCATAACGGGATTATACGCCATGATCGGCTTCTGATGGAATCGGGAGAAGCCAATGACGCAAGAGATAAGCGCTGTAAAGAGCAAGAAGAAATTCTCATTGAAGAAGATATTTGGGGTTCTTTTTCTATTGCTTTTTGCCGGATGCAGCTGGGCGCTGGTCGGTGTTTTTAAGAACATAGGCGTCGTTAAGCCGCTGAATGCAGAGTTCGTCGCCCGTGTGCTTTCAGATAAAATGCCGCCAGTCGGAGATGAAATCTATTCCAAGCATAACCCAAGTACGGAAGCGGATGTGTCTTCGGTAAATCGATTTATCACGACGTAGGGGAAGCCAGATTCAATTGGTGAAATGAGCTGTTCTGGAAATAGCAATGCGTCGACCAGTGAACTGTCCGGACAATTCGTCAGCTGCGCCGGTGTTGTAGAATATGCCGTTTCGCCGGTCTCTTTGAACACGAGGTGGTACAAAGAGGGGGAGGCGTGGAAACTGTTATGGTTCGGGCTGTCTATCCAAGATGTGAATGCTTATGCTGATCTGGTTGCCGCGGAAAAAGCAGAGGCCGAAGAAGAAAGCGGTACGCCTACCGAAGAGTAAGCATACCGCTCTTTTATCTTTAGACCTTAAAGTTTAAGCGCCCGGAAGTCCTTGTTCCTTGGCCATGATCCGCATCGCTTTTTGCAGTTTCTCAAACGCGCGCACTTCAATCTGGCGAATGCGTTCGCGGCTTACATTGTAAACTGCCGAGAGTTGTTCCAGCGTCTTTGGCTCGTCCGATAGGCGTCGCTCGGTCAGAATATGCTGCTCGCGTTCGTTCAGGTCAGCCATCGCCTTGGTCAGCAGTTCGATGCGTGCATCATATTCCTGCTTGTCGGCAAATTCGGCGGCTTGGTTTGGCTCTTCATCGGCCAGCCAGTCCATCCACTCCATATCGCCGTCCTGTCCAACCGGGACGTTCAGCGAGGCATCTGAGCCGGACATGCGGCCATTCATCGAGATCACTTCTTTTTCGCTAACATTCAGCCGCGTCGCGATTTCGGTCACCTGTTCAGGGCGAAGGTCGCCTTGCTCGATGGCATTAATCTCGCCCTTGATACGGCGCAGATTGAAAAACAGCTTCTTCTGCGCGGCCGTGGTGCCAAGTTTCACAAGGCTCCAGCTGCGCAAGATATATTCCTGAATAGAGGCGCGGATCCACCACATGGCATAAGTCGCAAGGCGGAAGCCCTTATCCGGGTCAAATTTCTTCACTGATTGCATCAGGCCGACATTGCCCTCTGAGATAACCTCAGCGATCGGTAAGCCATAGCCGCGATACCCCATTGCGATCTTGGCCACGAGGCGCAGATGCGAGGTCACCATTTTTTCGGCGGCCTCAGCGTCTTCATGCTCAAGCCAGCGTTTGGCGAGCATGAATTCTTCTTCCTTGGCAAGCATTGGGAATTTTCGAATTTCGGTAAGGTAGCGCGATAGTCCCTGTTCCGGGGAGAGCGCGATAGAGTGAGATGTAGCCATTTTAGCTGTCCTTCTTTATATTTAGCCCGGCCCGATTATCGGCACCGCGCGTTCATATGCGAATGGCCGAAAAATGTGATCCCGCTTAGCAGCAATCTATTTAATGACCATCAGGAAGCCATCACTCCCTGACACTCTAAGATAAGTTAGCATTTGCAGACTTAAAGAGGCCACTAACGAATTATCGCAATTTAAAGCGATTTTGTGAGTTTTTGCTCACCAAGGGGTGATCAGCCAAGCTGAAACGGCTTATCCCCCCTCATTATAAAACAAGGGGGGAGGCCGTAGGTGATTATGCAGCCCGGCGATAGCGCGGGTTCACGCTCTCATCAGGGCGGGGCACGATGCCCGTGGTGCGTTCAATGCCTTTCTCAACCGTCTGGAAAAACTGGACGCGCTCCAAAACCGGGTTCAAATGACTGGTCATCACGCAATAATGGGTGTCCTTGCCCTTTCTGTGGTGTTGGGCGTGATGCTTGTGCGATTGCATCAGCCCTGTTTTCTGAATGGCTGTAATCACGCGGCCATTTTCCTTCGGGCTTTTATGTGCAGCGGCGTGGATTTCATTGGCAAACATGCCGAACAAGACCGCTGATCCGGTGAAAAGGTTGAGCCAGCCCAGCGCCCAGAAGCCTGCCAAAAACATGATGCCCAGCAACCATACTTCTTTGTTTCGATCGAAAAATGTTCCGCTCAAAAAACTACGCGGCGTATGGTGGTGCTGTTGGTTTTGCCGGATTGTATGGCCCAATATCGGCCATTTCGGATTCCCATACCGGTCCTCAAACCAGTGAAATGCACCGGTAATTAGGTCGGCCAGATATAGCCCTCCCAACACTTTGAATAGCGTGCGTCCGGTTGCCGGTATGCTGCTGAAATGTCCGGCAGCGATCTTGGCCATCTCGGGCAGGCCGCTTGTTAAACTTATCGTCAAAATAGACATTCTCGTCTCCTTGCTCACTTTTTATACTTACAGCCGAGATATATCGGCCGCTTGTTTGTGAGCGCTTACTATCATTTTCAAATAAGGCGGGAATGTGGCACTGTGAGCGGTTGTTTACGGTGATATTATGGCTTGGTAAATAGTAGAATGGCGCGTCTAATTATAAAAAATCCAAAAATAACAATAACTTATGTGCAAGGGGAGGGTGTTCCAGCCAGCGGTATGGTTAACCCGCGCTGGTAAGCTCTCAATTGAGGCAGTTGCCTTGGGCCTTAGCGCGGCGCGCGTTTGGCCAGGATGCGTTGCAGGGTCCGGCGGTGCATGTTCAGGCGGCGCGCCGTCTCGGAGACATTGTGATCGCAAAGCTCATAAACACGCTGGATATGCTCCCAGCGCACGCGGTCAGCCGACATTGGATTTTCCGGCGGCGCAGGCTTTGTATCATTCTTGGCAAGCAGGGCTTTGATAATGTCTTCGACATCAGCCGGTTTGGAGAGATAATCCACCGCGCCAGCCTTCACAGCGGCAACCGCCGTTGCAATCGCGCCATACCCCGTCAGTATGACAGCGCGCGCATCTGGTCTGTTCTGGTGCAGCACTTCCACCACATCCAGGCCTGATCCGTCCTGTAAGCGCAAATCCAGCACCGCAAAAGCGGGTGGATTGAGGCGGGCAATATCGCGCCCTTCAGAGACGTTCGTTACAGCTGAAACGAGAAATCCACGCTGAGCCAGTGCCCGCGACATTCTTTGGCAAAAAGGCGCATCATCATCCAGCACCATACATGTGCGGTCTTCAACGCCTTGAAGTTTTTCATGCAGTTTTACAGTTAGCGGACGGTCCATTTCAGCCTCCATGACAGCAAATATGCTCAGCCTAGTCGTTATATAGTATTTTCAGGGTCAGATTCTAGTGCGACACGCGGCCATGTTGCCTGAACAATGGCGCCTTGGGCTGGCGGTGGGCGATTTTGCGTTGCAATTCTGCCGCCGGTGCGTTCAACCAGCGTCTTGGCAATGAAGAAGCCGAGCCCCATATCGCCGCCGCCGATCTGCGCTTCGCCGCGTTCTGACACATAGGGTTCGCCAAGGCGCGGCAATACTTCGGCAGAAAATCCGGGGCCATCATCGCGCACCGTGATGACATAGTCGGCAGCATTCCACACCGCCATAATCCTGACCTCCGACTCGGCAAAGCTCACCGCGTTTTCGATAAAAGCGCTCAGCGCATGCAGAATTTCCGGGCTGCGTTTCAGGATGGGCATTTTGTCTTCAGCGCTATCGCCGCGCTGTGTGCGCACATCCACCGTTACGCCAAGGCCGCGATGGGGCGCAGCAGCTTCTTCCACCAAGGATGAAAGCGGCATATTGGCATGAACTATGTCGCCCGCCTCGCGTTGCTGGGCGAGGTTCTGCAGAATATTCCGGCACCGTTCCGCCTGCTCAGCCAACAGCGCAGCGTCTTCGCGAAGGGGGCTATCGTCTGCCATTTCATTGCTCATCTCGCGGGCGACAAGATGTATCGTGGCGAGCGGCGTGCCCAGCTCATGCGCAGTCATTGCCGCCATTGCGCCAAGTGCAGACAATCTTTGCTCGCGCGCCATAACAACCTGCGCCGCATCAAGTGCGCGCACCAGCCTTGCTTCATCATTGTTCACGCGGATGGCTGAAAATGTGAAGAAGGCGATCCCCACGACCATGGCTGAGAAATGGCCCCACTGATACATTTGCGGTAGTTCCAGCGTTTGGCCTGCAAGCCATGGCAATGGGGCGGAGAATAGCGGCATCATAGCGGCCAGGCCGACGGCGATGCTCGCCAGCAAAATCGCATAAATTGGCCGCAAGCTCGCAGCGGCGATTGTCACCGGCGCAATCAGGAAAAACAAGAAGGGCTGTGACAGGCCGCCAGTGGCCGCGAGCAATAAAGAAAGCTGCACCGTATCAAAGCAAAGCTGCGCGAAAGCTTCACCCTCGCGTGCCAGCCGCTGTGTCGGGAAAGCGAAGGTGAGGGCGACGTTCAACCAGGCTGAGGCAGCAATGATGCCAAGACACAAGGACAGGTTCACATCGAAGTTCAGCCCGAACGCAACAACAAGAATGGCAAGCGTCTGTCCAATGACGGCAAACCATCGCAACATGATGAATGTTCTCAGTCGCGTGCGCCCAAGCGCGGAGCCGACATTGCCCAGACTTTCTTCCGGCAGCGCAAAAAGCGCTTCGTCAAGGCGTGTTTCAAAACTGGTTTCTGCATTTTCCATATCTCTAACATGCGGCAGTCCGCCGCTTGCGCCAAGAGGAAAGCTGGAGGCATATACGGGCAATGACCCGAAATTTTATGCTTCTTATATCCAGTTTGATGCTTGGCGCATGTGGCCAAGCCGATGGGCCGGCGCCGCAAAATAACGCTGGCGGTGCCGCTGCTGGATGTCATACGCGTGCATTTGCCGAGATTGGCGGGCCGATTTCGATGATCGATACTTCCGGTGCAAGCGTGACGGAAGCTGACTTTAAAGGCCGCCCAAGCCTTGTGTATTTCGGGTTTACCTATTGCCCGGATATCTGCCCGGCCACCTTGGTGACGGTCGAGCGCGCCTTGCGCCGCTTACCGGAAGACACGCCGCCGCCGCGCACCATTCTCATCTCCGTTGATCCAGAGCGTGATACGCCAGAATCAATGAAATCCTATATTTCCACCAAGGTTTTCCCCGATGATATTGTCGGTCTAACCGGCAGCGCCGAACAGGTAAAAGCTGCCGCAGATACTTTCAAAATTGGCTTTCAGCGCATTCAGGAAAGCGATGACCCGTCCGACTATACGGTCGATCACTCCTCTATTCTCTATCTGATGGATGAAAACTGGGAGCTGAAAACCTTCTTCACACATGATGCGACGGCGGAAAATATCGGCGATTGCCTCGCCCAACAGCTAAAAAACGACCAATAACGCCGCTTTTCAGTTATCTCGCTCACGCGATGCTCCAAAGAATGTGCAGCCATGTGCTTTGCAATCAATCCTTAACGCCCCTATGTTGCAATGCAGCAAACAAAGGTTGGTGTATGCTCTATTCTCTGTTGGAAATGAACCGGTTGGCCTTGGCGCCGTGGCGCGTCGCAGCGAAGGCCTCGCGGGCGGCATTGCGCTCTCCGTTCAATCCATGGGGGCAAACCGGGCTAGGCCGCTCCATGGCCGCCGCAGCCGACGTGTTTGAATCGACCACCAGATATTATGGCAAGCCGGATTGGCAGATTGACGAAACAGAGATTGACGGCGTCGCCGTGCCGGTCCGCTTGGAGACTGTCTGGAGTGACACATGGTGCAAGCTAACCCATTTCAAACGAGACGAGGCGGCTTTGGCCAAAGCGCTGTCAAAGTCCCATACAAAATCTCAGGCAAAATCTCAGAAGCAATCTGGCAGCAGGGGGGAAAAACTCTTCATCGCCGCGCCGCTCTCTGGCCATTATGCAACCCTGCTGCGCGGAACCGTTGAAGCCTTTCTGCCCCATTATGACGTCTATATTACCGAGTGGACCGATGCGCGCACTGTGCCGCTGATGTGCGGCAGCTTCGATCTTGATGACTATATCGATTATATCCGCGGGATGCTGACCAAGCTTGGCGGAGGAACCCATGTGGTCGCCGTTTGCCAGCCTGGGCCGCCTGTGCTCGCCGCAATTTCCATGATGGCAGAAGACGAAGACCCGGCGCTTCCCGCGTCGATGATTTTTATGGGTTCGCCAATTGATGCGCGCCAGTCACCAACCGTGCCCAACAAGCTGTCCGAAGAGCGCCCGTTTTCATGGTTCCAGTCCAAGATGATCCACACCGTGCCTGCGCCATATCCGGGCATGATGCGCCGTGTCTATCCCGGCTTTGTTCAATTGTCCTCATTCATGAATATGAACTGGGACAATCATGTCGATGCACACAAGAAATTCTTCAACCATCTCGTCGAGGGCGATGGCGACAGCGCTGAAAAGCACCGTAAATTCTATGATGAGTATTTATCCGTGCTCGATCTAACCGAAGAGTTCTATCTGCAGACGGTCAAACGCGTCTTTCAGGAGCACCATCTTGCGCGCGGTATCTTTAAACACCGTGGACGGACGGTAAACCCTGAGGCGATCAAGACGGTGGCTCTGATGACCGTAGAGGGCGAGCTAGACGATGTGTCCGGCATTGGACAGACACAGGCCGCGCATACGATTTGCCGCAATGTTCCCGAAGACATGCGCACAGACTATGTCCAGCCGGGCGTCGGTCATTATGGGGTTTTCAATGGCTCGCGCTTCCGCAAGGAAATCGTGCCGCGCATAAATGCCTTCATCGCGCAGGGCGGCGCCAAGCCAACCGCCAAGCCCAAGAAACGCAAAGCAAAAGCAGCGGCATAAGCTACGCCTACTTATTTCGGCATTTTCTCCAGCGCGGCTTTCAGCGTGGCCATATCCTCTGGCAGCGGCGCTTCAAACAACAAAGTTTCGCCCGATACCGGATGCACAAAGCCGAGCGTCGAAGCGTGCAGCGATTGGCGGGTCATCTTCCGAGCAAGGCTCGTTGCCGCGATAAACGCATCGCCGGAGCCATAAGACTTGACCCCGCGATGGCGGGCATAAACCGGATCACCGATGAGCGGGGCACCAATATGGCTCATATGCACACGGATCTGATGCGTGCGCCCTGTCTCCAATTTACATTCGATCATCGCCGCCGCTGGCAGACCCGCCCCCTTATTCAGCAAGCCATAAGTGGCCAGCGACTTATAGTGCGTAATCGCATGTCGCCCGGCTTGGCTTTCCGGGTTGCGCGGAACGGCCATTTTCTTCCGGTCAGCCGTAGAGCGGGCAATGCGCGCATCCACCGTGCCAAGCAGCGGGCGAGGGGCCCCGCGCGTCAAGGCAACATAAGTGCGTTCAATATCATGCGTCGCAAACAAGGCTGACAGCCCTGCATGTGCGGCTTCCGTTTTCGCCGCAACCATGACGCCCGTGGTGAGCTTATCAAGGCGGTGCACAATGCCGGGGCGTTCAACCCCGCCAATGCCCGGCAATTTCCCGCGGCAATGATGCAGCAGCGCGTTGACGAGGGTGCCAGACCATGTGCCGGGCGCAGGATGCACAGCCATGCCAGCGACCTTGTTCAGAACGATCAAATCATCGTCTTCGTGCAAAATATTCAGCGGAATATCTTCTGGCTCCGGCGTTGCGGAAACAGGTTTGGGCATGGTGAGGCAGTATTCCCCATCCGCAAGGATCTTCGCGCGCGGGTCTTTCAATATGTCCCCGTTCAGCGTCATCGCGCCGTCTTGTATCAGCGCTTTCGCCCGTGACCGCGACAGGGTTTCAAATTGCTGCGACAGCCACAAATCCAGTCGGGCTCCGGCGTCTTCTTCGGTGGCTATGGCGATCATTTCTTGCATGTCGGCGCTTGTATCAAGCTGTTGCCGCGAGGTCACCTATTTGCGTCATTACAGTGTCAATTTTTCATGCTAGGTTTTTCTTAGCAAAGGAGAAATCACAATGGTGAAGCTTACCCGGCGCGGAATGTTTGGACTGGCAGGGGCGGGCGCAGCAGGGCTTGCCGGATGCCAATCGCTTGGCGAGCCAGCGTTTCAGCCCCCCTTTGAAGGACAAGTCTCATTCGATCACGGCGTCGCGTCTGGTGACCCGCTCAGCGACCGCGTCATCCTCTGGACACGCGTAACGCCGTACCGCGAGGCGCCTGTTTGGGTCATCTGGCAGGTCTTTGCCGACGCCGGATTGTCCGAGCAAGTGGCCGCAGGCGCGGTACAAACCTCCGCTGCGCGCGACTACACCGTCAAAGTCGATGTCGAGGATCTCGAGCCCCAAACGCAATATTACTTCATCTTCACCGCAAACACCGTGAGCGGCGCGGTCCCGTCCGCATTTGGCAAAACCAAAACACTCGCCGCCACAGGCACAGACGCTGTGCGCGCGGCGGTCGTCTCATGCTCAAACTTCCCGTTTGGATATTTCCACGCCTATGAGGAAATCGCCCGTACGCCCGATCTTGATCTCGTCATCCATCTTGGCGACTATCTCTATGAATATGGCCGCGATGGCTATGGCGGCGAAACCGGTGCCCGCATCGGGCGCGAACATGAACCGGCCACCGAAGTGACAAGCCTTGCCGATTATCGCCGTCGCCACGCACAATACAAATCCGATAAATCCTTGCAACGCGCCCACGCCGCCGCGCCGTGGATCTGCACATGGGACGATCATGAGAGCGCCAATAATGCCTATCGCACAGGCGCACAAAACCACAATGACGGCGAGGGCGACTGGACACGTCGCAAGCAACAGGCCGTGCAAGCCTATCTTGAATGGATGCCCGTGCGTGATCCGGTGCCCGGCCGCGCCAAGGATGCACTCTGGCGTCGCTTCGACCTTGGCGGATTGGCAACCCTGATATGCCTTGAAACACGCCTAACCGGGCGGTCAGAAGAAATCGCGTGGACCGCAGAACTTTCAGGCCTTCGCCCGGCGGACATCCCTGCCAAAGCCCGCTCCGTCATGGCCCGCGTCAATGACCCTGCGCGCACCATGCTCGGCGACCAACAAGAAGCATGGCTCGCCCAGACGCTAGACGGGTCTGCAAAGTCGGGCAAAGCGTGGCAGATTTTGGCCAATCAAATCATCATGGCCCGCGTCCGCCCGCCCAATATAAAAGCAAATCTCTCCGCTGATGAGCAAGCGCGTCTCAGACAAACGCGCATAGGCGGCCTCATCGATTTGTCCCAGCTCGGCTTGCCGCTCAACCTCGACGCATGGGATGGCTTTCCAGCTGCAAGAGATCGCCTCTATGCGGGCGCAAAATCCGCAGGCGCAAATCTCGTTACGCTGACCGGCGATACACATACCGGATGGGCCAATCGCCTGACCGACAAGTCCGGCGAAGCGCGCGGCGTGGAGTTTGGCTGCACCTCTGTTACCTCGCCCGGAATAGGGCGCTTCTTTCAGGGCGTATCGGGGCTTGGTGAGATGTTTGTAGAGGCCAATGAAGATGTTGTCTGGCACGATCCCGTCGGCGGCGGCTACACTTTGCTGGACATCACAGCCGACGCGATCACGGCGCAATTCTTCAAAATCTCTGACGTGTCTCAGCCCGCCTATACGGCAAGGCGCATTGCAACGGCGCGAACCGAGCAAAGCGCAAAAGGGCAAATCAAAATGATCTAACGGATCGGGTCAGGTGATTTTGGCAAGTCTGCAAGATCGTCAAAATCATGCTGGATAATCACCCGCGCACCAAGCTCAGCGGCGCGTGCTTCAAAGAAATCCATTGAGGCGCGTGTTTGTTCTGCGCCTGAATTAAATACCGGCACACGTTTCAACTCCCGGCTTTCCCGTCGATGATAAAGGTCTCCGGTCAGCATCACCGGACCTAGTTCCGGAAGCGTCACCAAGAGTGATGTGTGACCGGGCGTATGCCCCGGCGTTGGCAGAATGATAACCGAACCGTCTCCAAAAACGTCATGCTCGCCTGTAAAGGTTTCGTGTTCCAGATTTTCAAAAGCACCAAAAGAATTGGCCTCGTCGTCATCGCTACCTGTATCGGGAGACGCATCCGGAAACATGGCGGCATATTCGTCGGCATGGACCAACCATTTCGCGCCCTGAAACTGGTCAGCTTGGCCGGTATGATCAAAATGGCTATGGGAGATGGAAATCATATCAATGTCATTTGCAAACAAGCCGATCTCTGTCAGCTGGTCGGAAATGGTCAGTTCCAATGAGAGCGTGAAGACGCCATTTGTCTGTTCGCCTGCGCCCTTCATTCCAGTTGGCAGTCCCAAATCCCAAAGCAGGGTGCCGTCTGGGTGGCGCAGCAGCCAGCACGTATCTGCAAATGCGTCCGTCTGACCGGCATAGTCGCCTTCGGAGGAGAAGGCATCAATGTCTGAGATTTCAATCAGGCCGCAATCAAGCATATACATTTCCAAGGCTGATACCGCGTCCTTGGAGGTGCTAATCGTCGGTTGGGTGACAGAGGCGGGGGCAGGCTCGCTGCTATCTGGCGCAGGTGTTTGGCCATCTTGCCCGCCAGAGCAGGCACTTAGTATGACAGCGCAAATCATGACGAATGAAAATCTCATGAGACCAGACCCCTTATTTCAACCCATGCTTTAGCCGGATTCACTCTAATTTCAAAAGGCGTTTACTGTCTATTTGTCTGTAAAAGCAGACATTTCTTTCGGTGTGGCATGCTGGACCAGCCGGGTTTACCTTAAGTAAAACCGCGTCCTGATCACAGTCAATATGCGCTGATACGAGCGTTTGGACATTGCCCGAGGATGCGCCCTTGACCCATAATTCTTGCCGAGATCGTGACCAATATGTCGCTTTCCCCGTGTTTAACGTGGCTGCGAGCGCTTCGGCATTCATCCATGCCAGCATCAGAACCTCACCGCTTTCGGCGTCCTGTGCAATCGCGGCGATCAACCCATCCGCGTTGAATTTCGGGCGGAGTTCAGATGTTTCATCCTGAGCGGCTTTATCGTCGTGCGGGGGCAAAAATTCCATTTTCAACGTGATTCCAATTTGAAGTCTGGCGGGGCTCCGGCTAGGTCTATCCAAAACCACAGCGCTGTACAAATATGCGCCCGAATTAAATGAGGCAGAAAATGAGCCGCCGAATAGATATTGTCGAAGTTGGCCCGCGCGATGGTTTGCAAAATGACCCAGCAGACCTGACTGCCGCACAAAAGCTGGAATTCATT
>CAZXTI010000009.1:15046-16213 GCA_964643565.1 uncultured Hyphomonas sp.
CAGGGCATGAGCCCGCAGCAAAGCGCCGACAATCTTGCCGCCCTTGCGCCGATGATCCATGAGGCGGGCATACCGCTATCGGCGACAATCTCTGTTGCCTTTGGTGATCCGTATGACGGCGATGTTGATCCGGGCGTGGTCGCCAATCTCGCTGCGCAGGCCCAGCGCGCAGGCGTTGCAGAAGTTGCCCTTGGCGACACGATCGGCGTCGCGACCCCTTGGGCCGTGCGCGATATGATAGACCGCGTACGGACCGAAGCGCCGGACGTTTATTTGCGTATGCACTTCCACGATACGCGCGGCCTCGCCCCGGCGAATGTCTTCGCAGCCATTGAAGCAGGCGTCGATATCATCGATGCAAGCTGCGGCGGCATAGGCGGCTGCCCTTTCGCGCCAAGCGCCACAGGCAATGTCGCCACCGAAGACATTGTCTTTATGCTGGAGCGTGCAGGTTTCGACACGGGCATTGATCTCGGTAAAATGATCGAGACCGCCAAATGGATCGAGGGCGAGCTTGGCCACCCCATCAGCTCAAACCTCGCCCGCGCAGGCGTGTTTCCTTAAGCGCTTTCCTTGCCGTTCACACGAAACGCACTCGACAAAGCAAGCCAGGCGGGAAGTTGAATGCCAACCAAATTGACTGCGGCCACAAAGTCGAACGGAAACCCGCGCGCCATCCATAACCAGATGTGAAACACAGCATGCAGAACAGGCCAGGCTGCGCCGATCACCGCTGCGCTGCGATCCTGCTTGATCGCGCCCCAGAAAATTGCGCCCCCGCTAACGAGAAATGCGAGCGCTGCATCGCGGATAAAGTGCACATTGAAAGGGCCCATCATCGCAACGCCGGGCGTGGTATCGTAAAATGATTGCGGTGCCACAAACATATACACGGCTGTGAACAGGTAATAACCGCCCACGCCGCAAAGAACCCAATATTTCATAAGATGCCTCTCAGCTCGATCAGTCCTTCTTTTGCGGGCGCAGGCAGCGCCATGCGATGATGACGGGCACGACCATGGCGCCCCCGACGCCGATATAGAACAGGAAGAAGGCGAACTGGTTGGTGATCGGGCCGCCAAACTCAAGGCCGCGGCTGTCGGCAAAGAGCGGATCCAGCGCCGATGCGATCACAATGGTCCACGTAATGACCAACATCGCATAGGC
>CAZXTI010000010.1:0-13110 GCA_964643565.1 uncultured Hyphomonas sp.
AATAAGCGCACCGATTTAGAAGACTAACCCAAACACCCATCAGCTCCAGAAAAGACTTGTCGAGCGAATTGCCATTATGGTGCAGCACATTTTTGTAGAGCGCCATATGGCCTTCCATGGAATGGGCACGCAGGCTGTGGGCCATCATAATATTGTCGACATTATCGTCCGGGCCTTTCACGCGGTCATAAAGTTTGCGCAAGCGTCCAGTCGCTTCCGCATAGGGGATCGTCTTTATCCAGCTCATAGTTTCGTCTCCCGTGCGTGTTGGCTTCCGCAGCGGTCATAGACATTTTCGTGCTGTTTATCCATGCCTCTGTGTTCATGGTTCAACAATTTCCTCGACGTGTTTTTGTCAGCGCTTTAAGACTAATAGTCATAAGCGAGAGAACCGCAGGGAGGATGCAAAGAATGATCACTCAAGGAGACGAGTATCCAATTCACCAGACCCCCGAACCCATCGCCGTGTCGGGGACGGACAGGAATTTCTATGATCGCTTTTTTTTCAATGGCTATAATTCCGACGGTTCGATTTTCTTTGCCGCCGCTTTGGGTGTCTATCCGCACCTGAATATCATCGACGGCGCATTTTCTATTTTGAAGGATGGCAAACAGTCCTCGGTCTTTTTTTCCCGCAGCTTGAACAATGAACGTATGAACATGCGTGTTGGCCCTTTCGGTGTGAAGGTTATCAAACCGTTGGAGCGGATCCATCTGTCTTTGAGTGAGACAGAAGGGATCGGCTGTGATCTTGTTTTAGAGGGCCGCGCCCATCCGATTGAGGAACCCCGTTTTACCTATCGTCAGGGCGGCTCGCGTACCTTGATCGATTGCACCCGCATGACCCAAAATGTCAGATGGGAAGGGGTGATCAAGCTCGACGGCGAGACAATACAGGTCAATGTTCAAGATTGGTACGGCACGCGCGATCGCAGCTGGGGCGTTCGCCCGATCGGGGCAAGCGATGGCAATCCTGTCCTGCCGTTTGAAATTCCGCAATTCTATTGGGTCTGGACGCCAGCCAATTTCGCAAACCGGTCTTTCTTCTTCCACGTGAACGATGATGCCCATGGCCATCCATGGAACACGCGTGCGGTCATGGTTCCCGATCTGGCGGATGAAGCTGGTCATATCCATATGGCACAAGGCGCGGCAAAACTTGGCTTCCTCTCCGGGACGCGCCGCGCCAGCTCGGCGAACATTCATTTTACAGACCGAAAAAATCAATCAGGCACGCTGGAGATAACACCGCTCCATCAGTTCCAGATGAAGGGCTTAGGCTACCGCCATCCAAAGTGGAGCCATGGGGCGTTCATCAGTGAAGAGCCAACGTGGGAGCGTGAGGATTGGATCCCGGCTGAATTGCCATGGGCCGACCCGCACAACCTGCACATACAAGCAATTTCCAAAGCCGTACTAACCGACACTGATGGCAGTCAGCATGAGGGGATATGCAGTTTTGAACAATTATTTGCAGGCCCGCACAGCCCCAGTGGTTTTTCCTCCATACTGGACGGCGCACCATGAGCGCAAAGATCGAAGACCGCGAGCTGGCCGCGCAATTTACCGCCTATGCCCAAACGCGCCTACCTGCCTACGCAAATCTCAGCGTAACCGGACTAACCCGTATTCACGGCGGGGCTTCGCGCGAAACCTATTCGATTGATCTGGCGTTTGAGGAAGCGGGTGCAGACAAAACCCTTGGCGTGATTTTACGCCGCGATCCGGTCGATAGTTTGATTGATACAGATCGCAAGATTGAGTTTGCCGCCATCCAATCTATGGACGGGGTCGATTTGCCAGTGCCGCGCGCGCTCTTTCTTGAAGAAGCATCTGAGCCTCTGGGCGCACCCTTCTTCGTTATGGAGCGGATTGATATTGGCGTTCCGGCGGCTCCCTTCCAGCTAGATGCGCTCGACCCCCACCGCGAACGGCTCGGCCGGCAAATGTTCGCGCAGATGGGAAAAATTGCAGCGGTTGACCCGGCAACCTCGCCGCTTGCAAGTGTGATTGACACGCCAGAACGCGATGCGTGCTGGAAACGGGAGCTGGCCTATTGGGAAGGTGAGATCGACAAACATGCGCGCAAGCCAGAACCCATTGCTAAAGCGGCCATCCGCCATTTATGGCGCAACCCGCCGCCGCCCGCGCAAAAGCTCTCCATCGTTCATGGTGACTATCGCATTGGAAATTTCCTGCATGATGGGAATGGGAAAATCACCGCAATTCTCGATTGGGAGATGGCACATATTGGCGACCCATATGAAGATGTGGCTTGGGCAACTGACCTGCTATGGTCGGGCGGGGATGTGGCGCGCGCGGGCGGCATGTTGTCATGGCCCGAAGCGGTCGCTGAATGGGAGCTCGCCTCAGGCTTGAAGTTTGACTTTGCCGCATTTGAATGGTGGTCAATCTTTTCCTCAGTCAAAGCAATCGGTATCTGGATATCTTCAGCGCGCGCATTTGTAGACGGCGCAAATGATGATCCGATCCTCGCCTTTTCAGGCTGGTTCACCCATGCCGCGCATGAGCGCATTTTAACCAGCCGTCTTGCACCAAAGTACAGAAGTTAGAGGCCCGATATGACGGATATAGCGCTTATTCTTGAACGCATTGGCCATACGCTGGCCGTTGATGTTAGTCCGCACTTGGACGGGCATTATGCTGGCGGGCACGTCACCATGGCGGGCCTTTTGTCTATTCTGGCGTCTCAGGCTTTTGATGGCACGGTTGACCGCATGTTGAATGAGATTGCAGACATGCGCACGCTCCTTGATGAGGGGGGAGTAGACCCCGGCGATACCCGCGCGCCGAGCATGAAAGTCTCAGATCTGCAAACAGTGCACAATCGATTGAGTGACGCACTGATTACGCTGCAAACGCGCCTTGAAGGCGAGGGCGCTGATGACAAAGACGCCCGTGCATTAAACACCCGTATCTGGCAATTTTATGTTTCGGGGGCCGAAGCACGTATGCCCGAATTGCCAGATATCGCGGCAGACCGCGCAGCTGCAATGGAGCGGATCGCGAAAGAAAAAGGTAGTGTTGGATGAGTTCTGCGTGGCGCGCTACGGCGTTTGGCGCGAGCCTTTATTTGCTCGTTGGCGCCAATCTGCCCTATTTACCGGTCTGGCTTGAGACGAGCCGCGGCTTCACCGGCGCACAAATCTCAGCGATGATTGCGGCGGGCACGCTGATCCGCATTTTTGCTGGCCCGATTATGGCGGCGCGAGCTGAGCAGAACGGGCTGCGTCAAGTACTGACGCAAACATCGATCCTGTGCTTGCTCGCATTTGCAGCGCTTGCGCCGGCTGCGACCCCGCTCTTTGCCGTTATTGGCTGTGTGACAATAAGCTATGTGGCGTGGGGCTTGTTGATGCCGCTTGCTGATGCGGCTTTGCTTTCCTTCACCAAAGATCAGCGTCCAGACTATGGTGCGGGCCGGGCAATTGCCTCGGTGTGCTTTATCGTGGCCAGCCTTTCGGTTGGGGCATTATTGCGAATGTATGGCCCCGATGCCGCGATCTGGTGGCTGGTGGGGGCATCTGCCTTGATGGTCTTAACTGGGGCGGCGCTGCCTGAGGAAAAGATCAACCAAGCTAGCGCGCGCCAACCGCTTGGTGAAACACTGAGGCAGGGCTTTCGTCTTTATCGCGATCCACGTATATTTTTTGCTGGAATGGCAGTCTGCCTCATTCAGGCAGCGCACGCCTATTATTATAATCTTGGATCAAACATTTGGCTTGGGCAGGGGATTGGCGAGGAATATCTCGGCGCGCTGTGGTCAACGGGCGTGGTCGTTGAGATATTATTCCTACTCGTATCAGGGTTCATGTTTGTCCGGATTAGCCCCGGCGCTTTGATCCTTATTGGCGGGCTTGGCGCTGTTGTGCGCTGGACATTTACAGGCTTTGCCCCGCCGCTCGGTATTTTGTTTGGGCTTCAGACGCTGCACGCATTAAGCTTTGCCGCAGCGCATATCGGGATCCTGCGCTTGCTGGCTGAGGAATTGCCAGAAGACAAGGTTCCTGTCGCCTTAGCGATAAATAGCGCAGTGATGTTTGGACCGATGTTGGCGTTGCTAGGCATGGTCAGCGGGATCTATTATGACGCATATAGCGATGCGCAGGCGCGTGGCTATTGGCTGATGGCTGCGGTTGCGGCGCTCGGATGCCTGTGCGCGTTAAAAGTTGTGCGCCGGGTTCAACCCCAAAGCGCTGTGTCGGCTGGCTGAATAATCCCATCAGCAATCGTCAGTCCAAAATCAATGTCGCGCGATAACCAAAGTGGGCCATCAAGATCAACGAAGTCGGCTTGGCCAGCCAGCAAGAGCGCCGGGGCCATGGAAAGCGATCCGGCCACCATGCACCCGATCATAACCTTCATCTGAGCGTCGCGCGCAGCTTTGACCATTGTGATGGCTTCGGTTAGCCCGCCGGTCTTGTCCAGCTTGACGTTGACCGCATCATAGCGCTTGGCAAGCTGGGGAATGTCTTTGGAGGTGTGAACGCTTTCATCGGCGCAGACGGGTATGCCAGAAGCCGCGCGCATCAAAGCATCGTCTTTGCCAGCCGGAAAGGGCTGCTCGATAAGGACAACGCCGAGCGTCGCGGCTTGGCTCGTAAACGCCGAAAACATGTCAGGCGACAAGCCCTCATTCCCGTCGACAATGAGGCGGGCGTCCGGGCGCGCCTCATGCACGGCGCGTAGGCGCGCAATGTCATCTTCGCTGCCAAGTTTGAGCTTTAGGAGCTCGCCTTTGATCTTGCGTGCGGCCGCGCCCATTGCGGCGGGTGTATCAAGGCTGACGGTGGTTGCCGTTTCGATAGGGCGGGGCGTGCTGAGGCCTGCGATTTGCCAAACAGGTTTGCCTTGCGTTTTCGCGTCTAAATCCCATAAGGCGCAATCAACGGCGCAGCGCGCGGCCCCGGCGGGCAGTAAGGATTGCAATGCGATACGATCAATCCCCGCCTCGATGGACCCGCGAACAGCCTCGATCTCTTCAGTCACAGAGGTAACGCTTTCGCTATAACGCGGATAGGGCACACACTCACCACGCCCTGTGATACCGCCGCGCTCAAGCGTGACAATTATGGTCTTGGCCTGCGTCTTTGCCCCGCGTGAGATCGCAAAAGCTTGTCTTAGGGGCGAAATATGTGGTGTTATAACGAGTTTCATGGGGGCTTCATAAACAAATTCGATTAAATTTGAACAATCATAATATGCCGGATTTAAGCATAACCTGCTAGTTTTTTAGGCGAGAAGGCCATTATGACAGCAACGTCCGATATAGATTTTGAGATTTCCGATACCGGCGGAAAGTTAACCATCACCCCCTTGGGTGATTGGACGGTGCGCACGCTTGGAAAAATTGAATCCAGATTGCGCGGCTTGGAGCCATCAGATCGCCAATTCCATCTGGATGTTTCGCATCTTCAAAGCATCGATACAGCAGGTGCCTATGTCTTGGATAGGACGTTACGAAACAGTGGGCACTTGCCGCTTGAGGGCGCCGTTTTCGGAGCGCATACCAATGCGCTGGCCTTGCTGCAACAGGTGCGCCAAACGTGCGATGTGACACGCCCCGACGACGATGAGCGCGCGCCTGTGCAAGATTGGCTCAGCCGCATTGGCCGCGGCGCATATAATGGATTTATGGAAGGGGTACGCACGCTCTCTTTCGTGGGGGCCGCCGTTTCCGTATGTGCGGGCATAATTATTAAACCTAAGCGTTTCCGTGCAACTGCGACCGTTGCTGTTATGGAAGAAGCTGGCCTTGATGCTGTGCCGATTGTCATGTTCTTGTCGTTCTTTGTCGGCATGGTCATCGCATTTATTGGTGCGACGACATTGGCCGCGTTCAACAGTCTTGAATTTACCGTCGAGCTTGTCGGCTTTGCCATGCTGCGAGAGTTTGGCGTCGTATTGACGGCGATCATTCTGGCGGGGCGAACCAACTCAGCTTTCACCGCGCAGATCGGTGCGATGCGGATGCGTCAGGAAGTTGATGCGATGACGGTTCTGGGGCTCGACCCAATGGAGGTGCTTGTTGCGCCGCGTGTCATCGCGATGCTGGTCATGGTGCCCATCTTGACGTTTTTGGCGACTGTGTCCGGATTGTTTGGCGGGTTGATTGTGTGCTGGCTTGCGCTCGACCTCAGCCCGACCTTCTTCCTCCACCGCCTTGTCGAAACTGTGCCGATTGAGAATTTTTGGGTCGGCATGTCAAAGGCTCCTTTCTTTGCGATGGTTGTCGCGCTGATTGGCTGTCGGCAGGGTTTAGGCGTTGGCGGCTCTGTACAATCACTTGGCAGCGCAACGACAAATTCCGTGGTGCAGGCCTTGTTTTCGATCATTGTCGTCGATGCGATGTTTGCCATGTTCTTTATGCAGTTGGGCATATGATGATGAATATTGCAGAAGCCCCAAGCGTAAATATTCCGATCGATGACCCGGCCATCCGGGTGCGCGGTATTGTAAACCGGTTTGGCGACCATACGGTCCATAACGGCCTTAATCTGGATGTTGCGCGCGGTGAGGTTATCGGCGTTATCGGTCCGTCAGGGTGCGGTAAATCTGTACTGCTGCGGGCCATTGTCGGGCTGCGACCTCCGCAGGGCGGGACAATTGAAGTTTTTGGGGCTGAGCTTGCAAAACTACCCGAAACTGACAGGCGTCTCGTCGAGCAAAATTGGGGCGTAATGTTCCAGGACGGCGCGCTGTTTTCCAATTTGACGGTGCTTGAAAATGTCATGGTGCCGCTCAAGGAACATATCAAAATGCCGCGCAGTCTAATGGAAGAACTGGCCTTGATGAAAATCCGTATGGCCGGCTTGGAGAATACCGCTGCAGACAAATTACCGTCCGACCTTTCCGGCGGGATGCGTAAGCGGGCGGCATTGGCACGCGCACTTGTTCTTGATCCCAGCCTCTTATTCCTCGATGAGCCGACGGCGGGCCTGGACCCCGTGACAGCAGGACGATTTGACCAACTGGTGCGTGACTTGCAACGCGCTATGGGGCTTACTGTATTTCTGGTCACGCATGATTTGGATACATTGGCCGCAACGTGCGACCGGATCGCGGTGCTGGGGGAAAAGCGCCTATTGGCAATTGGAACATTGGACGAAGTTAGAGAAAACCCACACCACTGGATACAGGACTATTTTTCAGGGCCGCGCGGACGTGCTGCGGCTGTTGGGTATGGGCAGGAGAGTAAGTAATGGAAACACGTGCTAATTTCGCCTTGATCGGGGCGCTCGTTATTTTGAGCGTCGTGGCCTTTGCTGCCTTTACGCTTTGGCTCGGGCAGTCCCAGTTCAACCGGGACTTTGATGTCTATGAAGTTGTCTTTGATGGACCGGTGACGCTGGAAACAGGCGCCGACGTTCGCTTTAACGGGATTAGCGTCGGGGAAGTGACACGTGTTGCTATTGACCGGGAGAATGACAAGCTGGTGCGTGCGCGCATCCGTGTGAATTCAGAAACACCTGTGCGGACCGACAGCTTTGCCGAGATCGACCTTGCCGGTATTACCGGCCTCACATTCGTACAGATCCAAGCCGGATCACAAAGTGCGCCGCTTCTGGAAAGACGACCGGGCGATGCAGTTCCTGTTATCCGCTCAGAGCTAAATGCACTCGCACAGATTTTTGCGGGCGGCGCTGAAGTGCTCGAGACGGCCAATGAAGGGTTGCAGAGCATTCGGCAGCTCTTGTCTGAGGAGAATGTTGCAGCCCTTTCAGGGACGCTACAGAACATTGATACAGTGACGAGCAATTTAGCTCAGAGCGGTGACCTGACCGGCGAGATATCGGCGACATTGGCGAGTATACGCAGCGCAAGCGATGAATTCAGCGAGGCCAGTCGCTCCTTCACCAAGCTCGGCGAAACGGCGAGCGAGGAAATCCAGCTCCTAAGATCGGATGTATCTTTGATGGTGACCGACATTCGCCAGACAATTACACGAATTGATCAACTGACCGGGACAGCAAACCAAACGCTCGGCGAGGCGACATCTGTGATAGACCCCGCCATCGGGACAATTGAAGAATATCGTCTGGCTGGACAAGATTTGCGGATATTGATTGACCGGCTTGATAGTCTGGCGCGTGAACTGGAGCAGAACCCGCAAGCGCTGGTAACCGGAACACCCAAGCCGTATGAAAAAGGACGCCGCTAATGAAACGCCTACTTTCTGTTCTCGTGCTCGCAACATCATTGTCGGCGTGTATCTCTTTTCTACCTGAGCCGGAGACACCTGATGGCCTCTATCGCTTGGGCGCAGTCAGCGCTGCTGAAACGATTTCAGTGCCCGACACTGTATTGGTGCGCCGGCCTGAAGCCTCGCGTCATTTGGCAGGCGCTGATATTATCGCCGAGAATGAAAGCGGCGTGCTGACAGTTATCCGGGATGCAACTTGGGCAGATAACTTGCCCCGGCTTTTGCAAATGACACTGCTTGATTATGTAAACTCTGACGGGGAGGGCGCGGCGCTTCTGCCGCAGACCGGAACACGGCCAGCCTATGAACTTGTCTGGCGTATTTCTAATTTCCAGGTGCGCGGTGAGCAAGCTGTTGTTCAGGGCGAACTAACACTCCTCAACGGTACGACACGTGAACCTGTAAGCCAGGTAACATTGGAAAGCACCCGCACTGTGGCCGGAAAGAGAACCGCCCAGCGCGTTGCGGCCTTAAGCGAAGCGGGCAAAGATTTTGCGCGCCAGTCTGCTGATTTTGTTGCTGAGACGATGCGCGCTTCCGCACGCGACGGTGCCTAGCGCTTATTAGGCTGGAACCTGATAATTATCCGGCGCGGCTGTCGCGCTATCCTTGATCGGAAGATAGATCGCAACCATGGTGCCGCGACCAAGCTTGCTGGCAATGCTCATCTTCCCGCCATGCATTTCAGCGAATGATTTTGTCAGCGCGAGGCCAAGGCCTGTGCCCTCATAATTCCGGTTTGAGGTGTCGCTGACCTGCTCGAACGGTTTGCCAAGGCGCGTGAGGTCGGCTTCCGGGATGCCAATGCCAGTATCGGTCACAGCGAAGCGAAGCATGTTTTCCCGCTTACGGATGGTGACAGCGATGCGTCCCCCTTCATCGGTGAACTTTATCGCATTTGAGATCAGGTTCAGCATCATCTGACGAATGGCGCGGTGATCGCCGTCGATATTGGGCAGATTTTCTTCTGTATCGAGTATGAGCTTGACGCCTGAATCTTCAGCGTGCCGGCGCATCATGCGCACAGCCGCATCGACCGGATCGATGGGATCAATCGTCTGTAATTCGACGCTCATCTTGCCAGCTTCAATTTTCGCCATGTCGAGAATGTCATTAATCATGTCGAGCAGATGCTTGCCGGAGATGAGAATATCGCTTGCGTATTCCTTATATCGTGCATCGCCGAGCGGACCGTAAAGCTCACTGCTAAGGATCTCGGAGAACCCATTAATGGCATTCAGCGGTGTGCGAAGCTCGTGGCTCATATTGGCAAGGAAGGCTGATTTGGAATTGGCGGCTTTTTCGGCGCGCTCTTTTTCCATGGCGTATTTCTTGGCGAGGCCAGCGGCTTGACCTTCGGAGCGTTCCAGTTCTGCGACAAGGCGTTTGAGCTTGTCCTTTTGGCGATTGAGCTGGCTGGTGCCAAGCGTGCTTTCTGTCACATCCACGCCAACAGTGATTTTACCCCCTTCTGGTGTGGCGCGTTCAACGAACTTGAACCACCGACCCGTGTTTAAGGCGATCAGGGAAGTATTCGGTTCGGTTTCAGACGGTGTGTCTTGCCGGATAGAGCCAGCGATTGCGATAGCGACCGTGGCGTGGCTCATGCCTTCGCGCAGTTCCTTTTCCAGATTGAAACATCTGGAATATGCGCTGTTCCAATAGAGCAAGCGTTTGCGCTGATCCCAGATGGCGAACGGTCCGTCATAGCCTTCAATCGCGTTGCGTAGGCGTCGCTCCGCCATTTTAAGCTTGTCATCGATTGCTTTGCGCTCGGTGACATCGGCTGCGATTCCGGCAAAGTGGATATAGCGCTCATCATGGTCTTTAACTTCGCGGCCAGACAATTCAATCCAAGTGTTGCGTGGATTATGTTGCGGGCGGAATGACACATTTATCGTGCGCGTTTCCATCGCGCGTTCAAAAGCCGTTTGGACATTCGCGCGGTCTTTTTCGAAAACATAATCGATGAGGCGGTGTAGGTCGAGCTCGCCGCCATTCGCCAAGCCAATCAATCTGGCCATCTGATCGCTGACGGTGATAACTTGCGTATCAGAGCGGAGTTCCCAGAACCCTGCTTGCGCGCCCTCCATTGTCAGGTTCATCAAATGCGTCGCATCGCGCTCGGTTCGCAGAGCGCTCTCGACCTTTTCGGTTTGGTCTGAGAATTTTCTGTAAAGCCCGTATATGGCGAGTGCCGGAGCGAGCAGGAGAAGGAGGTAAATCAGGCTACGGATTAGATCACTGCTAGTGACCAATGGGAGTGGTTTTAGTGCGCACAAAGAGACGGAAGATGTGTTCAAGGAACTACAGGCAACGCCGGTGCGCGGTAAGCCGCTAATATTCAGGATGCTCGGATCATTGTGTTGCAGTCCGGTCGTCATCGCTTCGAGTTTTGGGTTCCCCGTACCAATTCGGCCGGGCCCGGTAAGTGAAAAATAGTACGTGCCGGTATTCGCTGGTAGCCAAGAATTTGGCGTGCCAATCGCGATTGTCTCTTTCCCCTTTTCGCCGGAGATCAAAACCATATCGCCGGTGCGCGTAACAAAGAGGGGACCGGCATTGTCACCGGCGCGGAAAATAGTTTCCGCTGCAATACGCGTGCGTGAGTTTTGCTCCGCATCTCGCGCCGTTTTGAGCGATATGATTATATCAATTTCAGGGTAGCGGTCGGTAATCTGTTTTACCGTCAGACCGCTTGCCTGTAAAAATTCCATCGCGGCGAGTATTTTGTCGGCACGGCTATCGAGGCGTTCTTGCACTGCAAGCGCGGTGCGTTGGAGGCTGGTGAGTGCACCAATATTGCTGGTTTGGCGGTCTTCCCAGGCTTTTAAGGCGAGGGTGCAGCCATGCGCGATGAGCAAAATAGTCACAAGCCATCCAAGACTGAACCGCTTGCGCGGCTCAGCAGGTGTGCGTGAGGTGCGGGTAGTTTTACTCAAAATTCAGCCCTAAATCCTTGTTGACTCGGCACAGACCGACCCAGTTAACAGTGATGGGGAGGAATCCTTTCGTAATGGTTAACGGAGGTTAACAAGACGTTAGCCAATTGTACGCGCCAAAATATCACGGCAGTTTTCAGAAAGTACAGATTCAGCAAGTTGCTCTAATACTACTGCTGCTTTTTCCTGTGTTTGGGCAGGTAGAATACGCCATTGTTCAAAGCCCGTTAGTAGGCGTGCGGCCACGGCTGAGTTGATAGGATCGACAGTTTTGACCAGATTAGCCAAGAATTCATACCCTGCGCCATCTGCCTGATGGAACACACCCAGATTGTGAACTGCAAAATGAGCGCCGAGGGCGCGAACACGGTTCGGATTGGTAAGATCAAAGTCGGCATGTCTCTGCAAAGCGATCACATCTTCCAGGCTCCCAATGCGCGCTTGCAGTGCAAACCATTTGTCGATGACGAGCGGATTTTGTTGCCATTGCTCATAAAATGCCGCCAGCGCGGGTTCTCCACCTGTTTCCGTTAGCGCTAAGGCACTTAGGCTGGAGAGCTGTTCAGTCATGGAGCTTGCAGCCTTATAAATGCGCGGCAAACGTTCAGCCAACCCGTGATGATGAGCAGCTAAATCCATCAGGCTTGCGCGCAACGCCCGGATGCCCGCTTGAGCTGCATCGGGATGATAGGGCGACGGTGCAGGCTGGCTAAGGTTCGTGTCGATAAAGTCAGCAAGCGCGGCGGCGAGTAATTTTTTCAGGTGTTTGCGCGCCGGTGTGAGCCGGGCAGGGTCAGCAGGCGTATGTTCCAGAAACAATTCACCCGTGCTCGGCAAGCGCAGCAATAGCGCGCCAAATGCCGGATCGGTTTCGCTGGCGGCAATGGCCGCGCTTGCAACCGCATCAATCAATGCCGGATTATCTGCCGCGCCAGAATAAGCCGCGCCGAGGATTTGCGTTTTGAGCAGGTCTTGCAAAAGATCCCAGCGATTGAACGGATCGGTTTCAGCGCGCGCAAGAGCGAGTTGCTCATCTTGTGTCATCTCGCGCTCAACGCGGATCGGCGCGCTAAAGCCGCGCGCAAAGGAGACAAGCGGGCGGGCGCTACCTTCTGGCACGCTTAGCCCAATCGTTTCTTCAGTGCTGCTGAGCGTAAGGTCGAGCGTTTGAAGCGTCTCGCCTTCAGCGTTGATAAGGGCGGCGGCTAGGGGAATGGGGACAGGGGATTTGTCCGACTGGCCGGGCGTATCAGGCGTGGATTGGACAAAGGACAGCGTGATCTCATTCGCGTCCGCGTCCCAGCTTTCTGTCAGCGCAACATTTGGTGTTCCAGCTTGTGCATACCAGAGCTGGAACTGGGCGAGGTCTTCGCCGCTGGCTTCCTCAAAACAGGCATAGAAATCTTCAATCGTCGCTGCGTCGCCATCATGCCGGTCAAAGTAAATGTCCATGCCTTTGGCAAAGGCGTCTGCCCCAATCACGCGCTTGAGCATACGGATCAGCTCTGCGCCTTTTTCATAGACGGTGGCGGTGTAGAGGTTTTCAATGGAAGCATATTCGCTTGGCCGCACAGAGTGAGCGAGCGGGCCGGCATCTTCCGCAAACTGGCGCGCGCGCAGGCGGATGACATCCTTGATGCGCTGGACCGGGCGCGAGCGCATATCGGCGGAAAATTCCTGATCGCGGAACACGGTGAGCCCTTCTTTCAGGCAGAGTTGGAACCAGTCGCGGCACGTAATGCGGTTGCCCGTCCAATTGTGGAAATATTCGTGCGCAACGATGCTTTCAATCGCTTCAAAGTCGGCGTCGGTCGCTGTGGCCTCATCTGCCAGAATATAGGCGGAATTGAAAATGTTCAGTCCCTTGTTTTCCATTGCGCCGAAATTGAAATCACGCACCGCAACAATGCTAAAGACATCAAGATCATATTCGCGCCCGAACAC
>CAZXTI010000010.1:13210-16155 GCA_964643565.1 uncultured Hyphomonas sp.
AATCACGCACCGCAACAATGCTAAAGACATCAAGATCATATTCGCGCCCGAACACTTCCTCGTCCCATGTCATTGACCGTTTGAGGCAATCCATTGCCCACAGCGCGCGTCCCGCCTCGCCCTTATCGACATGGATCGCAAGATCGACATGGCGGCCAGATGCGGTGGTGAAGCTATCTTTATGGACGTCATAATCACCCGCGCACAAGGCAAACAGATAAGACGGCTTGCGATGCGGGTCATCCCAAACGGCATAGTGACGCCCATCGCTGAGGTTGCCGGCTTGGCCGGGCGATCCGTTTGACAGGAGGATGGGATAGGTTTCCTTGCCCGCTTCCAGACGCACAGTGAAGCGTGACATAACATCCGGGCGGTCAGGCCAATACGTGATCCGGCGAAACCCTACCGCCTCGCATTGCGTGCAAAAGCGCCCGCCCGACATATAAAGCCCGGAGAGGGCGGTATTGGCAGCCGGGGCGATTTCAACTTCCGTGTAGAGGTCAAATTCTGCGGGCGGGGTCAACAAGATCAGCTTGGTGTCGCTGATGTCCATCTCTGCTGAGGGCACAGGTGTGCTATCAACCAGAAGCCCGCGCAAGTTCAACCCTTCGCCGTCCAGCTCCATGGGCGTTTCTATATCGCCTGTGCGGCGGACCTTCATCCATGATTTGACAATTGTCTTGTCAGGCGACAGGTCGAAATGCAGCGTGACGTTTTCGATTTCGTAAGGGTATGGCTTGTACGCTTCAAGCTTAACAAGTAGCGGAACGTCTGTACGCATAAGAACACCTCTGGCATTGGCGATTTGCCGTAAGTTTGAGCTTATTCTTTGTGGCGGTAATTTTGACTGATCCGCAAGAGGAAATGACGATGATGAACACTTTTTTGAGGGTGGTTCCAAAACTGGCTTTATTGGCCACCATCATTGTCGTGCTCGCCATTGCCTATTTGTCACTGACCCCGAGCAATGAGCTGCCAAGTCCGCGCCTGAACGACAAAATCAATCATTTCATTGCTTATGCTGTGTTGGCGATGTGCGCGGTGATGGGGCGCTTTGGCGCGAAAGTGTTCGCCGTGTTGGCTGCGGTCATCACATATGGCTTTGTGATAGAAGCGCTACAGGGGATTATGGGGCTTGGCCGATCAGCGAGTTGGCTGGATGGCTTTGCCAATGTCGTCGGCGCTATCTTCGGTGTTTTGATAGCGCTTGCGATAGAGAAAATATTATACGCGGCGACCGCAATTGAGCGACCGCCGCGCTAATCGTTTTATTCAGCAGCTGCCTGTTCTTGCATTTCTTCAGCGAGCTCGAAGACATGGCGCAGGATACGGGCACCGCGGCGTCCGAATTCCATCATCTCTTCATCTACTGTGTCTTGGTTTCGAGCGATATGTTCTGTCAGACCGCGCAGCAAGCGAACCATGTCAGGTGAATTAACAATCATACGCGCCTGATGCTCAACACGTTGCGGGTCGCGGTCATATTCCGCGCCAGGTACGCGCCAGCCACCCCAATCATTGTCGTCTGTCATAACGACCGGGAACGTGCCCGGATAAGGGTGCGCATCAACATGCTCAGAGTTCTGCCAGCGGTTTTTCGCGCGGAAAATACGCCAGTTCTCAAGCACAAGGTCATCTTGACCTTCTTGCGTGTTGCGGCCGTGCATAACGCTTTCTGAGACCAGTTCGCCTGCGCTGAATTCGCGGCCTAAGCCAACTGTATAGGTAACCCGAAGTGGCTCTTCGACATCTTTGACCCAATGCGGGATGACTTTCTCAACGAGCGCCCAAGTCCCTACTGGTTTCACGAACACGCGCTGCGCCTTATGAAATATTGCTTTTGCCATAATCGGCTCCTATTTTATCCCCAAATTTAATCAAAACCGTAACACAATGTGGTTTGCTCTTGATTAATGCGAAGCGTAAAAATTCATCGATCTACGCTTTGAGCTAGGTAATTTAACCACCTGACGTTGGGTGACGGGTTTCCGTACGCGTCAACGCCGCTATTCTGTGTGAAATTTGAAAAAGGTCTTACCAAATCGGTGACCGATTTTAACGAATGGACATAAAGATGAATTTCGATTTTTCCGAGGATCAAAAATTTCTTGGCAACGAGGCCCGCAAGTTTCTTGAAGCTGAATGCACGACCGCACATGTCCGCGAAGTGCTCGATGATAGCGCGATTAGCCATCATAGCGGTGTTTGGAACAAGGTTGTGGAGATGGGCTGGCTCGGCACAGCGATCCCTGAAGAGCATGGCGGGCTTGGCCTTGGCATGTTGGAATTGTGCGTCTTGGCCGAAGAAATGGGCCGCGCGCTTGCCCCTGTCCCATTTGCCTCAACCGCTTACTTCTTCACCGAGGCACTGAAACTCGCAGCCTCTAACGAGATGAAATCTGCAATACTCCCGCAAATCATGGGCGGCGATGTGGTCGGCTGTTATGCCAGCTCAGAAGGGCCGGGCGCTGTAAACGCTGCAAAGCTCACCACCAGCTTCGACGGCAGCAAAATCTCAGGCACAAAAATCCCAGTCACTGACGGCGATGTGGCAACCCATGCCGTCGTCCTCGCCAAGGAGGGCAGCGGGGCCAGCCTCGTGCTCGTCGCCTTGCAACAAGCAGGTGTTAAAATCACTCCCGTCAAAACACTCGAACCAACGCGCAGCCACGCCGAGATTGTCTTTGACGGCGCAGAAGGCACGCGCATTGGCGAGGCTGGCGCAGGCGAAGCGCTACACGAAGCGCTCATGGACCGCGTCGCCGTACTCCTCGCTTTCGAACAATTAGGCGGAGCTAGCCGCTGTCTTGAGATGGCCAATCAGTACGCCAAAGAGCGCTATGCTTTCGGCAAGCCAATCGGCGGCAATCAGGCGATCAAGCACAAGCTTGCCGACATGTATGTGAAAAACGAAGTGGCCCGCTCAAACTGTTATTATGGCGCAT
>CAZXTI010000011.1:0-9322 GCA_964643565.1 uncultured Hyphomonas sp.
TCTGTATGGCTATTCAGCCAATCAAGCGCAGCCCTGTGTTCATCAGTGAACCTCGCCGCAATCCAAACTATACTCACCGTCTCCAAACCAGCGGCGTAGGTCAATAACTGCCCCAAGTGGGTATGATCCGTTTTTTCCAATTGATTTTCAATTAGCACCCAAGAACCGTCAAAAGTGTCCTTCGCCAATATGTCTGCACGGAACGGGCCAACACTTTGCTCTTGCGCTTCGACTTCAAGTTCCAACCCCAGGGTCTCTGCCAATACTGCCATGTTCTCTGGCTGCGCTAACCACGGAGTAAAGTGACGATCTTCAGTAGGCCATTCGTCTCTAAGATCAACTTTTGTCAGGCGTCCAAGATTACTCATAGCTAATACCCCTCCAGCCCGACCAGCGCTTTCGCATACGCCTCCGCTGAGAAACCTTGCAGATCATCCGCGCTTTCGCCGACGCCGACAAAGTGGATGGGCAGTTCGTGCGCCTCGGCGATGGCGACGAGCACCCCGCCCTTGGCCGTGCCGTCGAGCTTGGTCATCACGAGGCCCGTCACATCGGCGCTCTGTTTGAACGCTTCCACCTGAGAGAGCGCATTCTGGCCAACCGTCGCATCCAGTACAAGGATCACATCATGCGGCGCATCGGGGTCGAGCTTCCTCACCACACGGACAACTTTTTCAAGCTCGCTCATCAGCTCAGACTTGTTCTGCAAGCGCCCGGCCGTGTCCACTAGCACAAGGTCACACCCCTCAGCCTTGGCCGTCTCGACCGCCTCATAAACGAGCCCCGCCGCATCGCCGCCCGGCTTGCCAGAGACAACCGGAATGCCCGCCCGCTCGCCCCACACGGTCAGCTGCTCAATCGCAGCGGCGCGGAACGTATCGCCCGCCACTAGCATAGCCTTGGCCCCTTGCGCTTTCAGCCGCGAGGCGATCTTGCCAATCGTCGTCGTCTTGCCAGAGCCATTGACGCCGACAAACAGAACAATGCGCGGGCGCGGCCCATCGGCAAAATCAACCACCTGCTCACGCGGGCTCATAATCTCGGTAATTTCGCTCGCCAGCGCCGCCTTGATCTCTTCGTCTGAAATCTCTTTTTCAAACCGATCCTTGGCAATGTTCTGCGTCACCCGCCGCGCCACCGCCGTGCCCATATCAGACATAATCAGCAAGTCTTCGAGCTCCTCCAGCGTCTCCGTATCGAGCTTACGCTTGGTGAAAACGCCTGTAATTCCGTCAGAAAGCTTCGATGAAGATCGTTTCAGGCCAGTCGCAAGCTTGGAGAAGAAGCCCGGACTTTTCGTTTCCGTCGCCGCCCCATCCGGCTCTGGCACATCCGGTTCGATCACAGGCTCTGGTTCAGGCTCAGCGGCTGCAATCTCTGGCTCCGGTTCAGGAACCTCCAAAGCAGGCTCCGGCGTTGGCGCGTGTTCAACCTCTTGCTCAATCTCTACAGGCGCTACCTCAACAGCTGCCGCTTCTGCCGCCATCCGCGCGTTTGCTTCCGCTGCAGCCTGCTCCGCCGCTTGGCGCGCCGCCTCCGCCTGTGCCTCAGCTTCCGCCTGTTCAGCCGCCTTGCGCGCAGCCTCTTCCGCCTCGATCCGCTTGCCTTCGGCTTCCAGCTCTTGCTTCTTCTTTTTCTTGCCGAACCATAAAATCATATCAGCTCACCCTGAAGTGTTTTTCCGTCCTGTCCGACTAGCCGGACGCGCGCCGTCCGTCCAGCAAGATGCTGCCCGTCAGTGCTTAAAGTCACAGGCGAAAAATCTGGCAGGCGTGCTTGGGTGCCCCGCTCAACCAGCGCTTCGGCCTCGGTTCCGACATGGCCCGCCAAATGCTTTGCCAGCGCCGCCTCGCCTGCTGCGCGCAACCGCGCCGCGCGCGCCTTGATCACCCCGCCATCAACTTGCGGCATACGCTCAGCCGGTGTGCCGGGGCGCGGGCTATAGGGAAAGGCATGCAAAAACGCGATGCCTGCCTCCTCGATAAGCGAGAGCGAGTTCTGAAATGCCGCCTCTGTCTCAGTCGGAAAACCAGCAATCAAATCCGCGCCAAAGGCAATCTCAGGCCGCTTCGCCTTCAAACGCTGCGCCAGCCCAATTGCCTCGGCGCGCGAGTGTCGCCGCTTCATCCGCTTAAGGATCAAATCATCTCCATGCTGCAAAGACAGGTGCAAATAGGGCGCAATGCGCGCTTCCCCCGTCACCGCCTCTTCCAGCGCTTCATCAATCTCGATCGCATCGATGGAAGACAAACGGAGCTGCTTTAAATCCGGCACCAGTTTCAAAATCCGCTGCACCAGATTGCCAAGCGGCGGCGTACCCGGCAGGTCGCTGCCCCAGCTCGTCAAATCAACGCCCGTCAGCACAACTTCATAATGCCCGGTCCCAACCAGAGACTTCACCTGCTCGACCACCTCGCCCGCAGGCACAGAGCGGGAATTGCCCCGCCCATAAGGAATAATACAAAACGTACAGCGATGATCACAGCCATTTTGAACCTGCACATAAGCGCGCGCCCGGCCCTCCATGCCCTCGATCAAATGCCCAGCCGTCTCGGTCACACTCATAATATCGTTGACGCGCACTTTCTCAGTGCCGCCAAGCAGCTCCGCAGGCGCCCAGGTTTCGGCTTTCATCTTGTCATGATTGCCGATCACGCGGGTCACCTCTGGCATATCGCCAAACATTTTCGGATCAATTTGCGCCGCGCATCCGGTCACGATAATCGCCGCGTCCGGATTGTCCTTGGCCGCCTTACGGATCGTGTTGCGCGCCGTGGCGACGGCCGCATTGGTCACCGCGCACGTATTGATAATCACAGCGCCCTCAAGCCCCGCCGCAGAGGCGTGGTTGCGCATCACTTCGGACTCATAGGAATTGAGCCGACAGCCAAGCGTAATGAGTTTGGGCGCGTGTTTCGTCATAACACCGCTCATGTCGCCCTTTTAGGCGAAGAATTCAAGCTACGAGCCGATAATATCGCCCAGGCTACGTGCTCATGCTATTAACTCGGCATACCCAAGATTTCAAATCGAGGGTTAGTGATGATTAAAGCCCCCGCATTTGGCGGCGGATTCTTGCATAGGAGCAAGCTGGTGCGTATCGCCTACTTAGATGAAACAGGGCTGTCTTCTATGGAGCAAGAGCCATACACCGTCGTTGCTGGCTTACTACTAAATGGCGATGAGGAGATGATCCGGCTGGAGAAGAACTTAGCAGAAATAGTTGCTCAGTTTCCTGAAAACCATGAGGAAAAGCGCTTCATTCATACCGCCCAAATGTACGGGGGATATGGTGCGTTTAAAGATCGGAATGGATGGAACAGAGACCTTCGGTTCAGGTTGCTAGATGAAGTAGCGAACCTGGTTGCCTCAATAGAGGGGCCAGTTGTTTATGGGTTTTACAAACGAGCACAGATGCACCCAGAGGAACTCGGGTTTTTCAAGACTGAACCTCAAGCATCCCATGTCCGAGCGGCCGCTAATTGCACCATTCTAATAGAAAGAACTATGCGAGAGCACTATGCAGATGAAGTTGCGCTTTTGGTCATGGAGAATCACAACGAAAATAGGACTGCTTTAAAGGATCAGCATCGGTTTTTTGCTAATGTCACACCAGAAACATTTGACGGGTTCGATCCTCGCATTCTTCCGCTTAAGAAGATTAAGGGAACACCTATGTTTGAGGACAAATCCGACGCCAGTCTTCTCCAACTAGCAGACTTCTGCGCGGTTGTGATCAAGAGGCAGCTTATGAAGGACAAATGGATTGAGCGCTTTTTTGGTCCGATACGTAAACGCATTTGGATTGGCTACAATACACCCGGACATCCCATGTGGGATCCGTGGGAAGGAGTTGATTGATCCACACCACGACCTCGTGACTTGCCCGCCCTAGCGTCACTCTGTTAGCTATGTGCAACCCTGTTCCACACGCTATGAAAGCTTCCGCCCATGAAACGCGCCCTTCTTGCTGTTGCCTCTCTTGTCGCCCTCGGTTTTGGAGCCAGTGCGCTGTTAGCAAGCCCCGCGCCTGCACAGACGGCAACAACGCCCAGTCTCGCGCCAGAAACCGCGCGTACCATCGCGCAGGGCGAGCTCTCCGGCTTTATCGCCCAAAGCGGTGCACATGTTTGGCGGGGTGTCCCCTTTGCCGCTGATACAGGCGGCGCAAATCGCTGGCGCGCCCCGCGTCCTGCACCAAGCTGGGATGGCACACGCGCAGCCCTCGCCTATGGCCCCCGCTGCCCACAAATCGCAAATGGCTTCACCCAGAGCGAAGAGCCCTTTGAAAACGGCGACCTCCTCGGCGATGAAGCCTGCCTCAACCTCGACATTTACGCCCCCGCAAACGCGGCAGGCCAATCCCTACCCGTCATGGTGTGGATCCATGGCGGCTCGAACGTCTCAGGCCGCTCGGCCGACTATGACGGCGCAAATCTCGCCGCGAATGAAAACGTCATCGTCATTGCCGTGCAATACCGTCTCGGCCCGCTTGGATGGTTTGCCCACCCTGCCTTGCGCGAGACAGCCACCCTGCCAGAAGACGCCAGTGCAAACTTTGGCACGCTCGACCTGATCGCCGCCCTCAAATGGGTGCGCGCCAATGCCGCCAGCTTTGGCGGTGATGCGGGCAATGTCACCATATTCGGCGAAAGCGCGGGCGGGCAAAACGTCTCCACCCTGCTCGCCTCACCGCTCGCCAAAGGCCTTTTCCACAAAGCCATCATCCAGTCCGGCGGCTTTGACAGCGTCTCCCTCGCCGACGCCGAAGGGCGCACGGGCAATGAGCACAATCCATCTTTGGAAGTCGCCGAGCGTCTTGGCGGACCGGCAAAATTCCACACAGCCAGCACTGCTGAAGCCTTCGCCGCTTTCAATCTGGAAAATGGCATCATGAACCTCCCCCGCATCATTCAGGACGGCGTTGCCATTCCGTCCACGTCCTTGCGCGATGCCTTCTCCAGCACCGACACCTTCAACGCCGTGCCGATCATTACCGGCACAAACCGCGATGAAATGAAACTCTTCCAAGTCCTCAACCCCGCCTTCACCAGAACCCGGCTTGGCCAGTTCATTGTTGCACGCGATCCGAAATTCTACGCTGCCAATTCTGACTATGGCAGCCGCATCTGGCGCATCCGTGCGGTCGACATGCCCGCCGCGCAAATGGCAGCTGCCGGACACGGCCAAGTCTATGCCTATCGCTTCGACTGGGATGATGGCGGGAAAGTCTTCCTGACCAATTTGAAGAAGCTCCTCGGTGCCGGACACGCAATGGAAATCCCGTTCGTGTTCAACCGATTTGAGCTGCTCGGCGAAATGGACAAATACATGTTCCAGAAGAAAACCTTCGCAGCCCGCGACGCGCTCAGCCGTTCAATGGGAACCTATTGGGCAAACTTCGCCCGCACTGGCACGCCCGGCTCAGCCAATGGTCTGGATTGGCCCACCTATGCCGCAGGCGGTGAAGCCTTGATCCGCTTTGACAGCAACACAGATGGCGGCATCGAACTCATGCATGGCGCCGACAGTTTCGAAGCAATCCTCGCCGACATCAAAACCGACAAGCGCCTCGACCAGAAAGACCGCTGCCGCCTCGGCGCAGGCCTTGCCCAATATCTGCCAGGCACACTGGGTGAATTAGGCTGCGGGGCGTAAGCAGCCCCCCACATTTCGCCCTAAAAGGCCCACATCATGACGAACAAAAGAAACCTTCTCTTGAGCGGTGTTGCCTTATGGGTGCTCGGCGCCGTCATCATGCACTTTGTCGGACCCTTGGTGTTTAATGGCGGGCTCTTGCACATCATATTCTGGGTCTCGAACTTTCTTGCGCCCGTTTCTGTTTTGCCTTTGATTGCAAAACGGCTGGGCCGGACAAAGCACCAGATGTTCGCGCCGACAGCGGTGATGCTACTGCCCGTGATGATGCTCGATGGTCTGGCAATCACCTCGGATACATTTGGCTGGACGCAAATCTATGCAGGCGACCCGACACTCGCGGGCCTCACTGGCGGCTTCTTACTTTTTGCAAGCGGCAGCTTCTTTTTCTGGGCGCTCGTCTGGCATCGCGACTAGCGCGCCAGCCGCCTTAAAAAGCACGGCCAAAGGCAAAGCCAAACACAAACGCGTCCTCGCCGCTGGAAATATCATAATGAAACTGCGGTGAGATGGTGAAGCCTTCACCAAATTCAATCTCATACAAGGCGCCAATCCGGCCAATTGCGAAGGTTTCTGTCTCCTCGCCCTCATCGACAAACTCGACGCCCGGCCCGATCTGCAGGGCTAGACCGCGCCACAGATGAACATCGCTCACAGCCAGCAAGGTCGTTGCATCAATATCCCCAACAGCATGCTCGACGACAGCGCCGACCCCGATCAACGTATTGATCCGGTATTCATAGTCCACACCGAAAGTAAATTCCGTCTCGTCTGCCGCATTAATATGCGTGCCGCCCAAGACAAGCGAGAGGTGGTGAGGTTTCTCCTCATTATATTCAACATCAATTTGCGCATGAGACATCGTCGGCAAAGCCATCAACAATGTCGCTAACAAAACAAAAAATCTCATCGGAGGCCTCTAGATAACACCGCTCATTTCCAGCTCAACCGGGCCGGTCATGTAAACCCGGTCATCCTTATCTGACCAATCCACGGTCAACTCGCCGCCATCAAGGATCATTTTTGCTTTGCGCTCGGTCAGCCCGGCGCGCGCCGCACAGACAAGTGCCGCGCAAGCCCCGGTTCCGCATGCCAGCGTCAACCCTGCCCCGCGCTCCCAAACCCGCAGCCGAATGGTTTCCCGGTCTAACACTTGCGCAAAACCAACATTCGTCCCTTCCGGAAACAAGGGATGCCACTCAATCAGCGGGCCAACGCCCGGAATATCATAATCGTTTACATCATCGACAAAAAACACCGCATGCGGATTACCCATGGAAACAACGGCAGGCCGCGACAATACCGGATTGTCGATTGGGCCAATTTTCACATCAACCCCGCGCACATCCATTGCTTCTGAGAGTGGAATATCTTCCCAACGAAGAAGCGGCGACCCCATATCAACCGTGATCAGATCATCGTCTGCTTTATAAGCTTTGAGAATATCAGCCTCGGTCTGGATGGTCACTTTGTCCTTGCCGGTCTCTTCCAAAATCAGTTGCCCAACACAGCGTGACACATTCCCACATGCCGAAACCTCCCCCCCATCCGCATTCCAGATACGCATGAACACATCTTTGCCCATTGCCCGCTCAAGCGCGATCACCTGGTCAGCACTCATATCGGCTGCAATTGACTGAACATGTTCCTTGCTCGGCTTAAATGGTGCCTCGCGTGCGTCAAATATCATAAAGGCGTTGCCCGCCCCATTCATTTTCCAAAACTTCATCCGCCCGTCCCGCTTTCCTATGACTTTACTTAGCACCGGCCATAACCGGGCTTTAATCTCCGCCGCCGTAAGAGGTTTCTGCGCCCTCATTGTGGCAGCTTGGCAGACAGAATCCAGCCAGCCCCCTGAACACACAGCGCGACCAGCAGCCCCATCTCCACGAGAAAGAATCCCGAAAAGAAGGATGCCAAGGACACTATTATGCACGCCCAATCTATCGCCTGTCCACTCATCAAATGGCCAATTGGGCGGCGCTCTTCCATCACACGTTGAAGGGTTAAATTCTGCCAAATCCGGTTTAAGTTGGGCGGCCCGAAAATATCCTGTAATTCCATCGGGTTAAATATGCCTGTCAGCTCACATAGGTCGCGTGCGCTCGCTTCAGCCATCATCACAGATCGGCGACGCGCTGACGAACTGATCAGCGAGACAAGCGCAGAAAGGATGACCGCAAGCGCCATCGCAGTGACCGTAAATCCATCGAGAGATGTTGTTAAATTCATGACTTACAGACTAGCACGCGGGATCGCAGCCCAATAATCAAAATCCAGTAAAACGGCCGGATCATATGCCCCATCACCCCCGCGCAACGGAAATGCCTCGCAAGACTGGTCTTTCGTCGCCACCAATCGCAAACGCAGTGCCCCGGTCGTATCCGATAGCGGCGTCATATCCAGTACCTCGCTCCACGCATAGACCGTATCGCCTGCAAATAATGGCGCAACATGGGTGCCTGCATTAATGGCAATTATCTCAGCCGCGTTGGCCAATCCGTTAAAGCTTAGCGCCCGCGCAATCGACATCACGACGCCGCCATAAATCAAGCGTCTGCCAAACTGGCTCTCTTTTTGCGCACGCACATCAAAATGCACCTTGGCCGTATTCTGGTAGAGACGCGTGGCGATCTGGTGCTCGGCCTCTTCCACGGTCATGCCATCAACATGATCGATACGCTCACCAAGCGTATAATCTTCATATCGATGCGCTTCCCCCGAAAAAGTGTCATTCCACCCCTTGTAATCGGGCGTGAGCTGCTCAGAACGCGAAATATCTACCAATTTCGCCACTTCAGGCACCACTTTTTCAGGCGCCGGGGCGCTGGTATCGCGCTTTCGTACCATCACCCAACGGACATAGGAGAGCACGGTTTCATCGTGCTGGTTCAAGCCTTTTGTACGCACATACACGATGCCCGTCTTGCCGCTGGAGTTCTCTTTATGGCCAATCACCTCAGAAACGGCGCGTAGCGTATCACCAGGGAAAATGCGCGCCAGAAACCGCCCCTCGCCATAGCCAAGATTAGCGATAGCATTGCGAGAGATGTCTGGAACCGTTTTGCCAAAAATCACATGAAATGCCAGCAAAGGGTCGATTTGCATCTTCCATTTGTCAACAATCCCAGCAAACTGCTCGGACGAATAAAGCGCACTCCGACTACCTGTCAGCGCCCTATAAAGCGAGATATCTCCCTGAGAAACGGTTAAAGGCGTCGCGTGCTCAAATACGCGCCCGAGGGTAAAATCCTCAAAGAAAAAGCCTCGGCTGGATTTCATCTTAGATGATATCCAGCAAACGCTCATTCGGGCGCCCAAGGACGGCCCTGTCACCCTTTATCCCGATAGGGCGCTGAATGAGTTTCGGGTTCTCAGCCATTGCGGCAAAGACCTCGGCATCATTCGCGGTCTCTGAAAGCCCGGATTTAACCGCCTCCTTCTCCCGCAAAAAAGCACGCGGCCCCTCCCCGCCAATCTTCTTGGACAGGGCTTTGATCTCATCTAAATCGAGCTTTCCAGCTTCGGTCGCATATTTGCGTACCTCAACTGTCACGCCATTTTCTTGCAAGAGCGCCAGCCCTTTTTTTGAAGATCCACAGCCCGGATTGTGTAGCAATACATATGTCATAAGCACCTCTTTCAATGCCGGATAGATGGCATC
>CAZXTI010000011.1:9422-13981 GCA_964643565.1 uncultured Hyphomonas sp.
TCATCCATGGCGTCGAAATCGACAGGCGTCGCCAGCTTGGCAAATACACCAATCGGCTGCGCTAAATCTGGCATACGGACATGCGGAATACAAACCCCATTGCCAACGGCTGTTGAGCCAAGCCTTTCGCGCTCAATCAGCGCCCCTAGTATCAAGCGAGAGTCGATCTCAACGGCATCAGACAGCACTTCAGAGAGTTTGCGAAATACGCCTTGGCGGCTTTCGCCAGCAAGATCGGTGAAGACGCGATCTCGGCTTAAAAGGTTTGAAAAATCAATCATCAAAATCTCATTGTTCGATCAAGCTTTATCCTGCCCGGATAATGGGTCGATCCAGCCGATATGACCGTCTGCGCGGCGGTAAAGCAGATTTACGCGTGAATTGGAAGGGTGTTTGAAAAAAACGACCGGGGCCTCGCCAAGCTCCAACTGCATCACGGCTTCTGCAACCGACATTGTGCGCAGCGATTCAGCCGTCTCAGCGATCACAAGAGACTGGTCATCAGCAACCTCTTCGGTATCCTCATCCTGGCTCTGAACAAGAAAAGCTGGCATGGGCTCGCTCGGCATTGGGTTGCGGCCCGGCCGATGGTGATCCTTCAAGCGCCGCTTATATCTGCGGACCCGCTTTTCCATCTTCTCAAGTGCGTTTTCCAGCGCCGCATAAGGGTCTTCTGCCGTCCCGCTCGCTTGCAGGAAAATGCCCGACGGTAAATGCACCGTACAATCAACAGCTGTCCGGTATCCATCTTTAGAGACAATTACATGGCCATCGCTCGGACGATCAAAATACTTTGTCACCGCCGCTTCTAAGCCATCTTCTATCCGCTCCCTCAGACTTTCCCCCAAATCCATATGCTTGCCGGTGATCTGAACTTGCACGGAAACCCTCCTCATTTAACTGTATCTATTATGCAACATATACAGCGCCAAGACGAGGGTCAGAGTTTATCAAAATAGCAAATATATCGCTTGACAGCGCACGCAAAATTACTGCGGAGCAAGTGAAACTAAAGCATCTGTTTCAGAATCCGGCGACGTTGTACACTGGAAGGGATATTCAAACTCTCGCGATATTTCGCAACGGTTCGACGTGCAATATCAATTCCAAACTCTCGCAGAATATCGACGATCTGATCGTCCGATAGAACATTGCTAACCTCTTCTTCGGCGATCAAAGCCTTGATGCGATAGCGCACCGCTTCAGCCGAATGCGCCTCGCCGCCGCCTGTTGACGGGATCGCAGCAGAGAAGAAATATTTCAACTCAAACATGCCGCGCGGCGTGGCCATATATTTGTTGGATGTCACGCGGCTGACAGTGCTCTCATGCATGTCGATCGCTTTGGCAACCTGATCGAGATTAAGCGGACGCAGGTGCGCCACACCATTGACGAAAAACGCATCTTGCTGGCGCACGATCTCGCTGGCCACCTTCAATATCGTACGGGCGCGTTGGTCGAGTGAGTTGATCAACCAGTTTGCATTTGAAGCACATTCGGAAATGAATTCCTTTTCCTTCTCCCGCATCGGCAGCGCTGTAACTTCGGCATAATAAGCTTTATTCATCAGCACGCGTGGAAGCGTTTCACCGTTCAGCTCAACGGCATACATGCCGTCTGGCAGTTCACGTACAAATACATCAGGCGCAACCGCTACGGCCACATCCCCGGCAAATCCTGCTCCGGGGCGCGGTGTCAATGCGCGCAACTCGGTCAGCATATCTGCAATATCTTCTTTGCTAACGCCGCACTGTTTTGTCAGAGCACTGATGTCATGCTTGGCAACAAGGTCGAGATTATCGAGCAAAGCCTGCATCGCAGGATCAAGACGATTGCGTTCGGCCAGTTGCAGCCCCATACACTCTGGCACTGACCGCGCCATTACGCCGGTTGGTTCAAACCCTTGGCAAACCTTGAGCACAGCCTCAACCTGTTTGAGTTCAGCGCCCAAAGCTTCTGCTATTTCAGCAAGATCACTGCGGCAATATCCACCCTCATCTGTGTCATCGACAAGGCGCGCCGCCATCAAAGTCTCAGCCGGTGAAAACCCAGCCATCATAACTTGTTCGGACAAATGCTCACGCAGGGATTTCTCTGAAGAGAGACGTGACATGAAGTCAAACCCGTCGCCGCCGCCCTTACCTGAGCCCGCTTTCGACCAATCGGTCGTCGCTGATGGGCCAGATGCCATGCTGCCATGGGCCATATCAGCGCCGCTGTCGCCATTATTGATATCTTCGGTCGGCGCATCCAAAGCTGCGCTTGCCGCGCCAATTTCGCGTGTGCCGCCCTCGCCGAGCTCGGTACGCTGTCCGGTGGCTTTCTCGTCGCCATCGCGAGTTTGTTGCGATTGTGTCTCGTGCGGGTCGCTTTCAGCAAGTTCCAAAAGTGGGTTGCGCTCAACCTCAGACTCGACGAATTCTGCAAGTTCCTGATTTGATAATTGCAACAGCTTGATCGCCTGCTGCAATTGCGGCGTCATCACAAGGGACTGGCCCTGTTTGAGATTTAGATTTTGACGCATAGACATGTCGCGTCACGCCGCGAAACGATCACCTAGATAGACCCGTTTCACATCCTCATTGTTCAGCACATCTTCCGGCGTGCCATCAAACAGTACCCGGCCATCAAACATGACAAAGGCTCTGTCCACAATTTGTAATGTCTCGCGCACTTGGTGATCGGTAATCAGCACGCCAAGGCCGCGCTTTTTTAAATACCGAACCAGGTCGGAAATATCCGATATGGCGAGAGGATCAATCCCGGTGAACGGTTCGTCCAGGAGCATAAAGCTTGGTCGTGAGGCAAGCGCACGGGCAATCTCGACGCGTCGACGTTCACCGCCAGAAAGCGCCGTTGCCGGCGCATCTCGAAGACGGGTAATGTTCAGCTCACCAAGAAGTGCATCCACCTGTTCTGCGCGTTTGGACTTGTCTTTTTCAACAAGCTCAACAACCGCTTCGATATTCTCTTGCACGGTCATGCCGCGAAAGATTGAGGCTTCTTGTGGGAGATACCCGACACCAAGCCGTGCACGTTGGTACATCGGCAATGCAGTAACATCCTCACCATCAATCGTGATCATACCGCTATCAGCGCTGATCAACCCCATTATCATGTAGAAACTGGTGGTTTTACCGGCCCCATTGGGCCCAAGCAGACCGACAACTTCGCCGCGCTTCAGAGAAATAGAGACATCCTTCACCACTTGGCGTTTGCCAAATGATTTTGCAATCCCAGAGACAACAAGACCGTCTTGTGTGGTGTCCATCTCTATTATTTCTCCTTCGCACGACATAAGCGTCGTTCTTGGTAAAACTTATAGTTAAGTGTACTTAATTTTGCGTTTTTTCAATCGTTGAAATTTTATATGTTTTTAAAATCGGCGCTTCTATTCATCGTTGCCATTGTTGGTTGGGGTCAAAATTGTTCGAACCCGTCCTTTGGGTTTGCCATTCTCGCCTTTGCCTGTGCAGCCCAGCGTGCTTTCACCCGTTTCAACCTTCAGCCTTAAGCATTCGCCTTCGGCAATATCTGACCCACGCGAGATCACCACATTTCCGGTTAGCACGATGACATCTGTCTCATCATCATAAGTTCCTTTGTCGCCACGCGCTTTGAGGTCCGGGGTGATATAATAGACATTCCCTTCAGCGAGCATATTTTCAATCGCGCCAAACCCGCCGCCGTCGGGGGAATCCCCTGTACCGGCAAAATTGATTGTAAGCTTGTCAGAACGCAATCTTGCATCGCCTTGAATGGCGTCCACCGCGCCAAAGTAAATCGCCTTGCTTTCACGTTCGGCAACATCGAGCCGGTCTGCTGAGATTTGCGTGCGGCCACCATCGCGGCTGAGTTGGGCATGCGCAGGCAGCGCAACCCCAAGCCCTGCAACAAGTCCTAAAACGAGGCTTCGTCTAAATATGTTCATGGCCTAGTCTCCTGTGAGCTATCATTCTCTTCATAGATATCAGTTACCACATTTCCGATGAACGTAACGATATCAGTATCGCGGTCCAGTTCATAGCGATCTGAGCGAATATCCCCCAATGGCCCTGTGCCATCGAGAGGCTCAACACCGACCACATGCCCCGTTTTTGGAAAGACGCGCGCATGGGTAGAATTGAAAACATACCCCTCCGCATCGACCAGCAAGACATCATCGAACAGATCAATTGTTTCATCTGCTCGGTTGTATAGCCCGCGCGGCGCAGTGACTTCCCGCCCGAACGCATCGACAAATTTCGGGTTTGTAAGATCAATCAGCGATTCATTTTCGCGGCGCTGCTGTGCCGTCTCGGAGGTAATAATATAAAGGTTGCCCGCCCCGTCCCGGCCGGTAAAGCGCGGGCTCAACATTGCAACGGTCTGCTCGGTATTGACGATCGCGGCCTGACCTGTCGCCCGTTCATAGGCATTGCGCAATATAAAGCCCAGAAACACACCGAGCGTAATCACGGCTGCGGCAACCAAGGCAAAGCGCAAAGCGCGGACGATCTTGGTACGCGCACGCGCTTGCGCCAGGCTCAGCTGGCGGTGCGGCGTCCATTCGTCCATAG
>CAZXTI010000011.1:14081-15302 GCA_964643565.1 uncultured Hyphomonas sp.
CGCGCACGCGCTTGCGCCAGGCTCAGCTGGCGGTGCGGCGTCCATTCGTCCATAGCATGGGCAGATTGTATGCTCATCTGAGCCCTATTCGGCAAAATCTTGTATTGTAATATTTAGTAATAATCCGGTCAGAACACCAGCTACAAATCTGTAATTATTCCGGTATTCGCAGGCCGGGCTCAAGAATGGGCGAAAATATCCGTCGCTTCCCACCCCTCCAAATCAAGCTGCGCCCGCACTGGTAAAAACGAAAAACAGGCCTCAGCAAGATCTGTCCGACCTTCACGGACGAGCATCGCCTCCAGACCATCTTTTATCTTATGCAGATGCAGGACATCGGAAGCAGCATATTGCAGCTGGGCGTCTGTGAGCGTTTCAGCGCCCCAATCGGAGCTTTGCTGCGCTTTGGACATATCCACCCCGGCAACCTCCTTGGAGACATCTTTCAAACCATGACGATCAGTATAAGTGCGCGCGAGCTTGGAGGCGATCTTCGTACACCAAACCGGCGCGCATGTGATCCCTAAGTGTTTTTGCATCATCGCGACATCAAAACGGGCAAAGTGAAATAGCTTCAATATCTCCGTGTTTGCCATCATGGCCTTCAGATTTGGACAATCATAACCCGCCGCGCGATCAAGCTGCACAACATGCGCCGTGCCATCGCCAGAGGAAAGCTGCACAACACAAAGCGCATCGCGGTGCGGGTTCAACCCCATCGCTTCGGTATCAACTGCAACAACAGGCCCCAAATCCAGGCCCGCAGGCAGGTCACCCTTGTGCAGTGTAATTCCGTTCATGACCTACTCCCTATCTATCGACCAAATTTAAAGCATGTTTCGCGCAGAATTGTGAGGCTTTCAGAAAAATTTCCCTGAACACATATTCGGCCATCAAATGCGGCATGCGCGCTGGTCCGCCCAGTTGATAAAGCTTGCACGCTCAAGATCGCGCAATCACCGGGCCGCGTGACAAGGATTGATTGAACAACATCCGCAACATGCCGGGGGCATTGGCGGCATTGTGCAGCGCCTCGGCGACGTCAGCAGGAACACTGCCCGGCGGCGCCAACATCTTCTCATTCTCGACGAATTCACGAAATTTACTTTCATCCGCATCAGGATCATCACTGAGATCCGCGATACGCTCCATATAAATTCCCGATGCCGCCGGAGATGCACCGGCATCCCGCAATGTGGTCAACAACACGCCGTCCATCAC
>CAZXTI010000012.1:0-14852 GCA_964643565.1 uncultured Hyphomonas sp.
TTCCGGAAGGCTGGAAGAACGTTTATAACGGCTTTCACTATGCCCCGGCTGTGCGCGCAGGCGATACGATTTATCTCTCTGGCATTGTCGCTGGTCTTGCAGGTGATGAGAGCGAACACAATCCTGAAGACATGGAAGCAGCCTTTGACCGCTGTTTCGAACAGCTAAAAATCGTATTGAACGAAGCTGGCGCCGACTTCTCCCATGTCGTTGAAATGACCACTTTCCACACCGAGCTAATCCATCAGATCACGCCGTTCACCGCGTCCAAAGACAAATTCATGAAAGAACCTTACCCGGCATGGACCGCGATTGATGTCGACCGCCTCTACCCGGAGCGCGGCCTCGTCGAGATCAAGCTGATTGCCTATGTCGGAGACTGATAGCCCCTGCAAAATAACGGGCGATTTTTCTCCTCTTTTCCAGCAATTTTCTGACCGCTTGCTGGAACCGGGCGTGCCGAACCTGCCCAAGGGCATCCGTTCGCTTGGCATTCGCCCCGACCTTTGGCTGAAAGAACTCGGCAATGGCCATGTCACCTATGTCTGGCCAAATACGGGCGAGCGCGACATTTCTGAGGGGCGCGCCTTTGGCGGCTGGGTCGCTGGCTTCTCCGATCATATCGTCTCAATCTGCATGTTCTCCGCCTTAAAAGACGGCGAGCATTTCACCACGCAGGACTTACAGGTCAAATTCTTCCGCCCCATCATGCATGGCCGCGTCACCATCAAGGCCGAGGTCAAAAACCGCTCACGCGCAACGGGCTATGTCGAAGCAGAATGGCGTAATGAAGACGGCAAACTCGCCGCAAAAGTGCTCGCATGGAAAGCCATCCGCAGTGCGACAGAGTTAAACCGGCCCGCTAGCTAAACCCCTAATTTCCGTCAGCCAGCCCTTCTTCAAAGCCGCTGGATGCCCCGTCAAATAATCCCGATAGGGCCTCACCCCAATCTTCCCCGCTCATTATGCCAAGATCAGTTGCCGTAAAGAACGCAACCAATATGAACAACAGCGACAGTGCAACGATCGTTGCGACAAGCAATCCAACTGTCCGAAATAGATTCAAAAACCAGTTCGTACCATAAGCTTTACCCATCATCAGGAACGGATAAACAAACGTCGATATACCAAACGCCCCCCAAACAATTCCCGGATGAACCATTGGTAAAAGCAAACCGATCGTCGCGAAGAGATAGAAAAAACTCTGCATATGCAGCGCGACAATCACATGGTCGAAAATATAAATCCGCCGGATCCAAAAGTGCATCATCAACATCGTCAGCACATAGAATGGCAGCATCAGGAAACTGAGCCGTGGCACCCATGTCTGCAAGGCATTGAAAAGCTCAGCGCGGCTCAACGACTCGCCATTCAGCTCGCCAATCCGGCTCAGCAGATTGAGTTGGTCGCGGTCATCTTCTGTCAGCACCCCGTCCTGTATCAATCCATCCAAAAATACTTGGGCTGCCTCTGCATCGACGCTACCATCTTCAGTAAATATCTCATCAAAGCCCTCGTATTCAGAGGCCTGCTTTCCAGCAATCTCGATGCCCGCGGCGGCATTCTCCAGTCCATTAACGGTTAGATCATCCCCCTGCATCCAGCTTTGCCGCCCGGTAATGGCAAATGCCACCAGAAAGAAAACAACCGAAGCAATCAGAAACAAACGGAACGGCGGCACAAAGCGCATCCGCTTTCCATCGATATAGGCGCGCGTAATGTGGCCCGGTAGAAACATCAGCGCGGGTATGGTGCGCCAAAGCCGTCCATCGAAGCTGAACACATCGCCAAGCATATCCCGAAACAAGCCGAAAAATGGCCGCTTCAAATCCTTCGCGCTTTGTCCACAATTGGAGCAGAACTGCCCGTCTATTTCAGTGCCGCAATTCGGGCACGGCCCGTTGAGATACCCATCCCCGGTCGTATCCTCGGCAATCGCACCAATCGATGCTGCACCAATAAGCTCTAACTCTTCACTCATGCTGCATCCCTCATTCAGCAACATTTATGAGGATAGGCCTGTTTACCGGATCTCACAATCCAAAAAAGAAATATAGCATATGCCTTGGGAAATACGTCTTAGGTGATCTTGTCGACCTGTCCATATTCAAGGTCAACCGGCGTGGCGCGGCCAAAGATCGAGACAGTCACCTTCAAGCGGGCCTGCTCTTCATCAACCTCTTCCACTTCGCCTTCGAAGCCTTGGAACGCACCATCATTAACGCGTACCTGTTCGCCAATTTCAAACTTGATCGTCGGACGCGGACGCTCAGCAACATCATCAGCAGTACCAAGAATACGATTGATCTCACGCTCTGGCACAGGCAAAGGCTTTTTGCCGCCATCAGCGCCCAAAAACCCAGTCACTTTCGGCGTATCTTTCACAAGGTGATAGACCGCATCGGTCAGCTGCGCTTTCATCAGGATATAGCCCGGAAAAAATTTCCGCTCGCTGACCCGCTTCTTACCGCGAACAACTTCCACAACCTCTTCGGTTGGAACTTCCATCTCTTCAATCAGATGGTCCAGCCCATTATTAGAGGCTTGCTCGCGAATTTGCGCGGCGACCTTCTTCTCAAAATTAGAATAGGCGTTGATGATATACCATTTGGCTCCGGCCATTGTGCCAAGCGCTCCTTATTAAGTCCCAAGTCCAGTGATCATGCGAACAAGAGTCGACCAAATCTGATCACCAAGGAAGAGAAAAACCGACACGATCACCGACATAATAATGACCAGGATCGTTGCGCTTGTTGTTTCGGCGCGTGATGTCCATGTTACCTTCGCCCCTTCAGCTTGCACTTGCTGGAAGAAGGTGACTGGGCCAACTTTGTTTTTCTTTTCAGCCATATCTAAACTCTTGCATAAAGACGGGGGATTAGCGCGTTTATTGCGCTGCGTCCACGTCTAATGTGATTGATTACCTTTGTGAAGCTTATGTGCGCACGAAAACGCCAATACGCAAGGGGCCGACGTGCGCAAATCGCGATTTTTCTCTAACGACTCATACCCCTATGCCCGGCCGATACTTACATATTCGAATCCATAAGCCCGTACATCATCCGGCACATAAATATTGCGCAAATCGACAAAGATATTCGCATTTAGCACCTCTTTTAGCTGCACGAAGTCGAGCGCCTTGAACTTGTCCCACTCGGTCACGACACACAGAACATCAGCGCCCGTCGCGCATTCATAGGCATCTGCGCAAAATTCAATACCGGACATAATCTTCGCAGCTTCTTTCATCGCCTCAGGATCATATGCCCGCACATGTGCCCCCGCGCTTTGTAGCCCCGCCACAATATCAATCGCCGGAGACTCGCGCATATCATCGGTATCTGGCTTAAACGCCAAGCCCAGCAATGCAACCGTTTTACCAGACACATCCCCGCCCACAGCCTCGATAATTTTGCTCGCCATTGCCTTCTTGCGCTTGGCGTTTAAGTCCACCACCGTCTCGATAATATTCAGCGGCGAGCCCACCTGACGCGCGGTCTTGACCACCGCCATCGTATCTTTGGGAAAGCATGACCCGCCATAGCCAGGGCCTGCGCTTAAAAATTTCGGTCCGATGCGGCTATCAAGCCCGATCCCGCGCGCAACCTCTTCAACATCCGCGCCAACACATTCGCACAGATCAGCCATCTCATTGATGAAAGTGATCTTTGTCGCCAGAAATGCGTTTCCGGCGTATTTAATCAGTTCCGATGTGCGCCGGTTCACCATGACAAGCGGTGTCTCATTCAAATCAAACGGGCGATAGAGCCGCCGCATCGTATCGGCAGCTTTCGCCGTTTCAGCCCCGACAACAATCCGGTCAGGGTGCTTAAAATCATCAATCGCAGCGCCCTCGCGCAAAAACTCCGGATTGGACACAACATCAAATGCGGCGTCCGGATTGGCCGCGCGCACAATCTGTTCCACCTCATCACCTGTCCCAACCGGAACGGTCGATTTGGTCACAATCACCGTATAGCCCTGCAAATGCTCCGCGATCTCTGCTGCCGCCGCATGGACATAAACAAGGTCAGCTGCGCCAGTGTCTTTATTCTCTGGCGTACCAACCGCGATGAACACCGCCTCTGAACGCGCCACCGCGTCCTTCAAATCAGTTTCAAAAAAGAGACGCCCCTCGGTGACATTCTTGGAAACAAGCTCTTCAAGTCCCGGCTCATAAATCGGAATCTCACCCCGGTTGAGCGTATCGATCTTGTCCTGATTTTTATCAACGCAAGTTACGATGTGCCCGAAATCAGAGAAGCAAACACCTGACACAAGCCCAACATAGCCGGTTCCGATAATCGTTATTCGCATAATATCTACCTAATCTCTGGTACGGCTCTTAAGAGCCCGGTGGCCTGATACGGTCATTTTTATCTGACAGCAAGGCATCAAAATAGGCGATTGTATGAGATAAGCCGTCGCGCAGCGCTGTCGTCGGCTCCCAGCCAAGTTTAGCGCGCGCCATGTTAATATCGGGCTGGCGCTGGCGCGGATCATCTGCTGGCAGATCATGGAAGCTCAGCTTGGAGCCTGACCCAACTTGTTCAATCACCGCTTCGGCCAGCTCTTTGATCGTAAACTCATTCGGGTTGCCCATATTCATCGGCCCGATCACATCAGACTGGTTCATCAAACGCTGAAGCCCGTCAATCAAATCATCAACATAGCAAAAAGACCGGGTCTGCGATCCATCACCAAAAATCGTAATGTCCTCGCCCTTCAATGCCTGAACAATAAAGTTTGAAACAACGCGCCCATCATTGGGGTGCATGCGCGGCCCATATGTATTGAAAATGCGCACCACGCGAATGTCGAGCTGGTGCTGGCGATGATAGTCAAAGAACAGCGTCTCGGCCGCCCGCTTGCCTTCATCATAACAGGCGCGAATACCGATCGGGTTCACATTGCCATGATAGTCCTCAGGCTGAGGATGCACGGTCGGGTCACCATAGATCTCAGATGTGGATGCTTGAAAAATCTTCGCGCCTGTCCGTTTGGCAAGCCCCAACATATTGATCGCGCCGTGAACACTCGTCTTAAGCGTTTTCACCGGATTATGCTGATAGTGAAACGGGCTCGCCGGACACGCCAGATTGTAAATCTCATCGACTTCCAGAAAAATCGGAATGGTCACATCATGGCGAATGAACTCAAAATACGGGTTCGATAGCAAATGTGAGATATTGTCTTTCTGCCCGCAAAACAAATTGTCCATGCAAATAACATCCGCGCCCGTCGCCAAAAGCGATTCACACAAATGCGAGCCAAGAAAGCCAGCCCCGCCAGTGACCAGAATACGGCGTCTGAGATGTTCCATGACTTGCTCTCAATCTGTCACTTCGGGATGTCGACACCTAACCCGGCACACCGCCAACGATCAAGTAAAATGGTAGGCCCGGAGGGACTCGAACCCCCGACCAGACCGTTATGAGCGGTCCGCTCTAACCAACTGAGCTACAGGCCCTGAGCAAGATGGAGCCCACCTTGCATGCAATCATCTTCCCATAATCCTACACACCGTCTGACGCAACTGGTTTTACAACCAATCGGGTGCAACAATATCGCTTGCCCCGTCCATATCAGGTTGCGGATGGCGTTCCAGCAAGACTTCAACGATACGATCAGCCACCTTATCTGCCTCGCGTAGCGGCTCATAACTCCACGTTTCCAGCCCGCCATGCAACCAGCGCGCAATGCCCCGCGAGATGAAACTACTGTGCAGCCGGTCAAATTTTTCAGAGCGCCCCGTCAATCGCGCGATGTGGATAGGCAGGCCAAAATAGGCTGCATCCGACAACATATTGGTGCTGTCTTCGGTGACAATTGCCGCATCAGAAAAGAGAAGCCACGCAAGATAAGGGTTTGGACCATCTGACAGCCCTTCCCAAAAACGCGCGCCGACCTCGTCAGCAAACTTTCGGAAAAAAGCGCGCGCAGGAATAGGCGTGCGCCGTGAACACGTAATCCGCAAGCGCCACCCTTGTGCAATCACGGCGCGCAAATGCACCTCCATGCGAAGCATCGCAGCCTTGTCAAACGTGTGCGTGCGTGAGTTGCCGCCAAGGACAACAATCGCGCTGCGCCCCTTTTCATCCGCAAGATCGGCAAAGGCCAGCCCCGCCTCTTCAACATCGTCTGCGGAAAAATATGCCGGGGAGCCCATTGTGCGAATAACATTCGGGCCTTCAGACAAATCATGGCGCGGTGTTACAAGAATATCAAAATCTGTTTTTGTCGTGCGCGGGTCGAGCACATGCACGCTCAGCGTTGCCTGCTTCGAAAGCGTACGCACCTGCGCGCTATAGGGCGCTGTTCGCGACCCCGCGCCGATCCATACCGTTGGGAAAGGCGCGGCAATCTTATCCAAATCCTGCTGCGATAAGGCCCGCCTTGGGTCGCCCTTGCCAATAGATGCCAGCCACCGAAATGGCGCGCGGCTGTTTAGATGTACCGGAGCAGATTTATGCCCTTCGCCCTGAATATGGGCGATACGCATCCAACGGCCTGTTTCACGTAGCGCACTGGCAATCGCACGCACCTGCGCATCATTGCCAGCCCGGCCATCAGACACAGCCCAGATTGATGGCCCTAAAGCCGGTTTTGCTTCAAGCTCACTTATAGCTCACGCCCGCAATCTCATAAGCACGTGCCCCGCCAGGTGCAGCCACCTCAGCCTCATCCCCTTCTTCCTTACCAATCAAAGCGCGCGCAATCGGCGACGTAATTGACACCATCCCCTTGGAAACATCTGCTTCATCGACACCTACAATTTTATAGGTCGACTCTTTTTCAGTCTCGACATCGATCAACGTAACTGTTGCGCCAAATTTCACGTTCGCACCGTCAAGCTTTGTAATATCGATCACTTCCGCCCGTGCGAGCTTATCTTCCAGCTCAGCAACGCGGCCCTCAATAAAGCTCTGCTTCTCTTTGGCTGCATGATACTCAGCGTTCTCGGAAAGATCGCCGTGTTCACGTGCAACCGCAATCGCCTGAATGATCGCTGGGCGTTCGACAGATTTTAGATTCTTCAATTCGGCCTCGAGGGCGGCATGCCCATCGATGGTCATAGGTATTCGTTCCATGGTTTTTTACTACCGTTTAGTGATACGTTCCCAGCCTCAACTGGTTTCTATAGCGCGTCAAGATCATGTCAGGAGACTAAGATTGCAAGGGGGCGACCGACATAACGCGTGATTTTCGTGCTAAAATCGCCTGAATCACGGCTAAAGACGCCGATAATGTCGTATAATAAGGTATCTTCCGCGACACTGCCGTTGCCCGTATCGAGAACGAATCCTTCAGGGACTGAAACCCTTCGGTCGTATTCATCACCAAGCAAATATCCCCATTTATCATCGCATCCACAATATGTGGCTGCCCCTCCAGCACCTTATTGATCCGCTTAACAGCTATGCCGTTTTCGCTCAAAAAGCGCGCTGTGCCTGCGGTCGCTGTAATCGTAAAGCCTTCCGCGATGAGCGTTTTCGCGCCGTCCAGAATTTGCGGCTTATCGCTATCCTTCAGGGAAATAAAGACCTCGCCCTTTGTCGGCAATGAAACGCCCCCGGCAATCTGGCCTTTCAGGAAAGCCGCGCCAAAATCATCATCCCAGCCCATCACCTCTCCTGTCGAACGCATCTCAGGCCCAAGCACAGGGTCGACCCCGGCAAACCGCCCAAACGGGAAGACAGCTTCCTTAACAGCAATCCGGTTCGGCGTGGCTTGGCTCAAATCAAAATCCGCCAGCGGCATATTCGCCATCACCTTCGCGGCGATCCCCGCAATCGGCGCGCCCACAGCCTTCGCCACAAATGGTACGGTGCGAGAGGCACGCGGGTTCGCCTCCAGCACATAGATGTCATCATCCTTCACAGCGAACTGGATATTGATCAGCCCCTTCACCTTGAGCGCCCGCGCCAAGGCAATTGTCTGCTCAGACAGCCGCGCCATAATCTCCTTAGACAAAGTATATGGCGGCAAAGCACATGCACTGTCGCCCGAATGGACGCCAGCTTCCTCAATATGTTCCATAATGCCCGCAATGTGCACATCTTCGCCATCGCAGATCGCATCAACATCCACTTCAATCGCATCAGATAAATAGCGATCAAGGAACAAGGACGCTTCACCAGCAGACGCTTCTTCGGCTGCTTGCAAGGCCTCCGTAGCAAACGACAATATATCCTCGTCAGAGCGGCAGATCTCCATCGCACGCCCGCCAAGCACAAAGCTCGGACGCAACATAACCGGATAGCCAAGCTTGCGCGCAGCTGCCAAGGCTTCCGCCTCCGTTGTCGCCGTTGCAGATGGCGCTTGTTGAATACCGAGCCGGTCAACCAGTTCAGCAAACTGAACGCGGTCTTCAGCCAGATCAATCGATACCGGGCTCGTGCCCAAAATCGGCACGCCGACCTCATGCAATGGCGTGGCAAGCTTCAGCGGCGTCTGCCCGCCAAACTGCACAATCAAACCAGCCAGCTCGCCGCTGCCCTGCTCCTTGGCAACAATCTCGGAGACATGCTCATAGGTCAGTGGCTCAAAATAAAGCCGGTCGGAAGTGTCATAATCTGTCGACACCGTTTCCGGGTTACAGTTCACCATGATCGATTCAATGCCCATATCGGCCATCGCATAAGCGGCATGACAGCAGCAATAATCAAACTCGATGCCCTGACCGATCCTGTTCGGGCCGCCGCCAATAATAATCGCCTTTTTGCGCTCACTTGGCAGCGCCTCACAATCAGCCTCGTCTTGACCAAACGCCGGACGCTCATATGTCGAATAGAGATAGGGCGTCTTTGCCGCAAACTCTGCCGCACACGTATCAATACGCTTATAGACCGGGCGCACATTCAGCCCGTGGCGCGCATCCCGCACCGCCGCCTCAGACTGCCCCGTCAACTCGCCAAGGCGCGCATCAGAAAAGCCCATTGCCTTGAGGTCTGTCATCGCCAGCTTCGTCTCCGGCAGCCCCGCCTCGCGCACATGATTTTCGGCCAAAACAATATCGGCAATCTGATGCAAGAACCAAGGATCGATAGATGTAATCTTGTTGACGCTCTCAACGCTCATGCCTTTGCGAAACGCTTGCGCAACCAGTCTCAACCGATCCGGTGTTTGCTGCGCAAGCGCGGCCAATAATGGCTCACCGTCTTCAACCTCAATCTCGTTCAGCCCCGTTAGCCCGGTTTCCAGCGAACAAAGCGCTTTTTGAAAACTCTCCTGAAAACTCCGGCCAATCGCCATCGCTTCGCCAACCGATTTCATCGCCGTGGTCAGCACAGCTTCCGCGCCCTTATATTTTTCAAATGCAAAGCGCGGGATCTTCGTCACCACATAATCAATCGTCGGCTCAAAGCTGGCAGGTGTGACCCCGGTAATGTCATTGTCCAACTCATCAAGCGTATAGCCAACCGCCAGCTTCGCCGCGATTTTCGCAATCGGGAACCCTGTCGCCTTGGATGCGAGCGCCGAGGAGCGCGACACACGCGGATTCATCTCGATCACGACAAGCCGCCCGTCAGCCGGATTGACCGCAAACTGAACATTTGACCCACCCGTCTCCACACCAATCTCGCGCAGCACAGCCAGCGACGCATTGCGCATGATCTGATATTCGCGGTCCGTCAGCGTCAGCGCCGGAGCAACCGTAATCGAATCGCCGGTATGCACGCCCATAGGATCAATATTCTCAATCGAGCAGATAATGATGCAATTGTCCGCCGTGTCGCGAACCACTTCCATCTCATACTCTTTCCAACCGAGCAGGCTCTCATCAATCAAAATCTGCGCGACCGGAGAGGCTGCCAATCCAGAGCGCACAATCTCCTCAAACTCATCGCGATTATACGCCACCCCGCCGCCGGTTCCGCCAAGCGTAAAGGCAGGCCGAATGATCGCCGGAAGTCCAATATCCTCCAGCACATCGACGGCCATTTTCAGACCTGTAATCCGGTCATAAACCGTCTTACCATCCTTATCCTTGCTTTCAGGCGCCTGAATAATCGCCGCGCGAGGATTTTCCAGCCCGATCCGGTCCATGGCCTGGCGGAACAATTCGCGGTCCTCCGCCATCTCGATCGCTTCTGCTTTCGCGCCGATTAGCTCAACGCCATGCTTTTCCAAAATGCCGGCCTGCTGCAAATCAAGTGCACAGTTCAGCGCCGTCTGGCCGCCCATGGTTGGCAGCAGGGCGTCCGGCTTTTCGCGCGCAATAATCTTTTCGACAAAATCCGGTGTGATCGGCTCGATATAGGTTGCATCGGCAAGGTCCGGATCAGTCATGATCGTCGCCGGGTTCGAGTTGACCAGAATCACCCGGTATCCCTCGTCTTTAAGCGCCTTGATCGCTTGCACCCCGGAATAGTCAAACTCGCAAGCCTGACCGATGATTATCGGCCCTGCGCCGATGACTAGAATAGACTTTATATCTGTTCTTTTTGGCATGTCTTTCCCGCGTAGAAATGGCCGCAGTACACACCCGCGCACCACGTCAAAAAACTTCATTAAGAGCTAAGGTTGCCTCTTAGGCAAAGATTCCCTTCTGGGAAAGGGCCAGACCCACAATTTCAGCAATTTAACTGAGGATACGCAGTAAAAAGGCGGCGCGATAAATGCTACTTCTAATTGTTTTTTAACCTTAATCGCCAATATTAATCTTGCCTTATACCGATCTGAAAGTTGAGTTCCACGCCTATGCCCGCCGCCATGCCCCCTCAAAATGGAGCGCCTCAAACCACGCAGCTCCGCAAGGCAATGCAGCGCTATGGCTTGGCGACGATGGTGCTCGCGCTTAGTTCACTTATCGCCATTGGCATTACGAGTTTACCAGAACCCGAAGCCAAAGCGGCCTCCCCCTATGACAAATTCTTCAATTCAGAACCAATCGTCCCACACACACCGACAACATCACGAGACGAAAAGCCCGCAACAGGCCCAACCGCGCCAGCGCCCAGCGCCGCCAATGCACCCCCAAACCAGCCACCTCCCGAAGCGCAGACACCACCTTCAACGCCCGCCCAAGGCCCTGCGACAGAAACCGCAGCCTCTTCCGGCGATGCCAGCAATACAGACCCTACCGAAGACACGCCGCGCCCTGAGACAGCTGACCCAGAAACCCCTCAAGACACACCGGCCCCAAACACACCAGCCCCAGACACACCAGCCCAAGACAACCCCGGCAATGATCCGACCATCATCAATGCCGCGATCTATGCTGCCCCCCACGCAGAGCCGGATCAAAACGGTTCACCGCCGCCAGCCGCCCCGCCTCTTCCAGATCAACCCGAACAAGCACCGCCAGCAGAAGAGGCACCGCCCCCCAACGCTGACGAGGACGCCGAAGATGATGGCGCTGAAGATGAGAATGATGCTGACGACGGAGGCACAACCAAAAAGCGCAAACGCAATACTTTTGTGATTGTGCCAAAATTTCCCTCCATCCGCCCGAAGCTGCCCGCAATCAAGCCGCACTTGTCTCTGCGGCCAACCATTATCAAAACCGAGATCAACAATGAGGAGACACCTTCAGAAGAATCCCCCGCCGACGAGACACCTGAAGATGACGTCCCGCCGCCCGGCACAGATCAGTCCCCACCGGTCACCGATATCCCTCCCAGTGACACACCGCCCGAGCCGGGCGAACAATCCCAAGCACCGAAGCCACCCTCTGTGAAAGCGCTTGCCATCGCACCGCCGCGTCCATTGCCACGCGCTGATGCAGACGGCGACTATGTCGTGCAAATTCTCGCCACGCCGCACGAAGACTCCATTTGCATGATTTGGGACACGCTACGTGAAGAACTGCCCGACCTGTTTGAATATGCCAATCGCTCGATCACCCGCGTCGAAACCGGTGATAATCAAGTCTTGTTCAGGCTGCGCGTAGGGACTTTTGATACGCGCCTAGAAGCAGCAGCCTTTTGCACGCATCTGCAAAGCAAAGGCCAGACCTGTTTCGTGCCAAACCCGGAAGACCTCTAAGGCCTGGCTCAGTCCGGCATCAGCCGATAACCCTTGCCGCGTACGGTCTGCAAATGGATCGGCTCTTTTGGGTTCGGCTCTATCTTTTTGCGCACACGTGTCACCTGCACATCAATCGAGCGTTCCAAACCGCTGGAGGCAAGCGTCTGGCGCCCAACCGCTTCGCCGCGATGATCAGCCAATATCGTCAGCAATTCCCGCTCAGAATCGGTCAGTCGGATCACCTCATCGCCGCGCCGCAAAATTCCGCGCGTTGGCTCAAATATCAGACCCGACATGTGAACCGGCTCTTCCTTAAGCTCGGGGCGATGCGCCCGCCGCAAGATAGATTGTATCCGCAATGACAATTCTTCCGGCTCAAATGGCTTGGTCACATAATCATCCGCGCCAATACGCAAGCCCTCGATCCGGTCAGCAGGCAAATCCTTTGCCGTTAGCAATATAACCGGCAATCCCGATGTCTTGCGCAAATCGGCAAGCAAGGACAATCCATCCTCCTGCGGCATCATCACATCAAGAATGCACAAATCAAAATCAAACGTCTGCATCAGCTTGCGCGCGCTGGTAGCCCCGTCTGCACTCGTCACACGAAAGCCTTGCGAGCATAAAAACTTCTTCAACAATGAGCGCAAGCGGTCATCATCATCCACAACGAGCAAATGGGCATCTGTCATCATCACATCTCCTCGCGCTCGTTTAACAGATTGACCATAACCGCCCTTGCCCCTTTGACATGGTCTGGCCCGCTCTCTCGATATGACGCACGCAGCACCGCACGCATGGCAGCCATCACCGGATCGATCACCGCTTTGCCAGCGTCGCTAAGAAAGAGCAATCTGGTCCGGCCATCACGCCGCGAGCGACTTTTTTCCACCAGCCCCTTCTTGTCCACTTGCCCCAGAATGCGCGCAAAGGTCGGAACCGTCATCCCGAGCCGGACACACATTTGCGAGACAGTCAGCCCCGGTTCAGCCTGAATTGCGATCAACACATCGCATTGGCGCCGCGGTAATCCAGTGGCCTCAATTTCTGACTGCGCCGCTGTCAATAATCGCCTCTGAACAGCCAAAATCAGGCCAACACCCACGTCTAATTCCTCGTCCCGAAGGTATAATCTACCCTCTAAAGGCGAATTTTTAGCACGATTATTTCGCGGCGTTTGGTTGACTTCACTAGGCACTCTCTGAGAATGAGACATAATTAGTACCAAAAGCAAGCAGAGGCGCTGAGCAAAATGGCTTTTATACCATATGACGACCGCGATGGGTTCATCTGGATGGACGGTGCGTTCACCCCATGGCGCGAAGCCAAAGTCCACGTCCTAACACACGGCATGCACTATGCTTCAACCGTGTTTGAAGGCGAGCGCGCTTATGGCGGGGTCATTTACCGTTCCGAACACCATTCCCAGCGACTTGAAAACTCCGCAAAGATTCTCGGCTTCGAGCTGCCCTATTCCGTCGCAGAAATTGAGACAGCCAAAAAAGAGGCGCTTGCAAAGTCAGGCCTCGAAAACGCATATGTACGCGCCTTTGCGTGGCGCGGCTCAGAACAGATGGGAATTCTCGCAACCGAAACATCTGTACGCACCGCGATCGCTGTCTGGAGCTGGGGTGATTATTTCGACGACAAGATGGCAGGTGTGCGTCTGACCAATGCCGCCTATGCACGGCCCTCACCGGAAACAGCCCCCTGCCACGCCAAAGCCGCAGGCCTCTATATGATCTGCACGATCTCAAAACAAAAAGCCCATGAAGCAGGCTATGCCGATGCGCTCATGCTCGACTATGAAGGCTATGTGGCAGAAGCGACCGGCGCGAATATCTTCTTTACCCGCGACGGTGCGATCCATACGCCAAAGGCAGACCGTTTCCTCAATGGCATTACCCGTCAGACGGCCATTCGCCTTGCCAAATCCCATGGCTGGGAAGTCATCGAACGCCGCATCAAGCCGGAAGAACTCTCTACGTTCGACGAATGCTTCATCACTGGCTCGGCTGCCGAGATTACGCCTGTGCGCGAAATCGCAGAGCACACTTTCAAGCCCGGCCTTGTCTGCCAGACCCTTGTTGATGACTACACATCGCTGGTGAACCGCAAAATCACGCTCGACTGGAACATATAATTTCGCCCGGCTCAGGCCCGCGCACTAATCCACATCGCGAACTCGGCCACGCCCGCCCTTGGTCTGGCTTCGCTTCTTCTTGCGATCGATCCGGCGCTGATTGGCCGCGCGTGAAGGTTTGGTCGGAATGCGTTTCTTGGGCGGCGTCAGTGCCTTCTGGATCATCTGAATGAGCCGCTTTCGGGCCGCCTCCCGGTTCATCGCTTGCGACCGATGGCTGCGCGCATCGATGATAATATCGCCCTCTGAGCTTATCCGGCTTTGCCAAATCCGTTCAAAACGCGCCTTTATACCAGCCGGCAAAGACGAGGCACGCACATTCCATCTTAGCTGAACAGCGGTGGCAACCTTATTTACGTTCTGACCGCCGGGGCCGGACGCGCGCACAAATTTTTCAACAATTTCAGTGGATGGGAGCGAAACACTCCCATTTATGTGAAGATCACTGTCGGATCTGTGATCCATAAGTATTGGTCCATTCAGTTAAAATTCACGTCAAACCTACTAAATATAGATTAACGCGGCACGTAGCCGTGAGGCCCTTTAATGTGATATTGTTTAAATTAAAGTGCCGCAAATCAGAAAGGAGTGTTCCCATGAGCATTCTAAAGAAAATGACGAAACTCAGTGCTGCGATTGCACTTGCAGCCTCCTTCACGACGCTGCCTGCAGTCGCCCAGACTTCCGCGACAGCCGCAACGGCTTTGCAAGTGTCCAGTGTTTCAGCGCAATTTCG
>CAZXTI010000013.1:0-2355 GCA_964643565.1 uncultured Hyphomonas sp.
CCGAAGACATGTGTGTGATCGCTGATGATAGCGGCGTGATCGGGCTTGGCGGCGTCATGGGCGGCGCTTCAACGGCAGTGTCAGAGACAACGACAAATATCTTTCTTGAGGCGGCGTGGTTTGACCCGCTGCGCACAGCACGCACGGGGCGCACAACCGGGATCATCTCTGATGCGCGTTATCGCTTTGAGCGCGGCGTTGACCGTTTGAGCTGTATGGATGGGCTAAAACAAGCCGTTGAAATCATTTTGGAACATGCAGGCGGCGATGTGTCAAAACCTGTTAGTGTCGGCGATCCGGCTTATTCAGGTGATGCCGTTTCGTTTGACCCGAGTGATGTGCAAAGGCTGACCGGTTTGAAGGTCAAGCCATCTGACATGAAACGCATGCTGAAGGATTTAGGTATTGCCTTCGAAGATGCTGGGGATGTTTGGTACGTCAAGCAACCAAGCTGGCGGTTTGATATTGCCCAATCCGCTGACATTGTTGAAGAGGTGGCGCGTCTGACCGGGTTTGACGCGTTGCCGCAAACTTCCTTGCCGCTGCCAGAAGGCGGGCGCAAGGCAACCCCGACCCCGCTGCAACAGCGTGTACGCTCGGCGCGGCGCGTGCTGGCCTCGCGCGGCTTTCTTGAGGCCGTGACATGGAGCTTTATGAGCAAGGCTGATGCGGCGCTGTTTGAGGGCGATGCCCTCGGGCTGGCCGTGGCTAATCCGGTCGCAAGCGAGCTGAACCAGATGCGTCCAAGCGTGCTGGGAAATCTGGCACGTGCTGCCCAGAAAAGCGCTGACCATGGCACGCCAAATGCGCGCCTATTTGAGGCTGGCCCGATTTATCTCGGCGATGGCCCAAGCGATCAGCGCACGGTGGTGAGCGCGCTGGTCCAGCCTTCCAAGGAACGTCATTGGAGCGGCGCATTAGAGAGCTATGATGCGCAGGCCGCCAAGGCAGACCTTTATGCGGTGCTCGCCGCACTCGGGCAGCCACCTTTGCGTTTCCAGATCACAGCGCCGAACCAATCCTATTGGCATCCGGGCCGCGCAGCGCGCCTGACACTTGGACCAAAGACAACGATTGCTCATTTCGGTGCACTGCATCCACGCGTACTAAAGTCGATGGGCGTGGATGGCCCGGTCTTTAGCTTTGAGCTGAACTTAAACGCTCTGCCAAACATGAAGACAACAGTGCGCAAGACCAAGCCTGTACTCAACAAGGCCGACCTGACACCGATCCGGCGCGATTTTGCCTTTGTGGTTGAAGAGAGCGTCGCGGCTGGCGAGATTATCAAGCTGGCGCAAAAGGCCGACAAGGCACTTATAACCGGCGTGAGCGTGTTTGACGTTTATCAAGGGCAAGGCATTGAAGATGGGCACAAGTCCGTTGCGATTGAAGTGACGCTGCAACCGCGCGGTGAAGCGCTGAAGGATAAGGATATCGACGCGGTATCTGATGCGATTGTTGCGAATGTCAAAAAAGGTACGGGCGGGACGCTGCGCGCTTAGCCCCTTCCCTGCTTTTGCTTCCAGATATGAAAAACCCCCGCTCGGATTATCCGCAGCGGGGGTTTTCGTAAACCATATTCGCTATGCGCCTGCTTTAAGACCCGTGGCCGTTGGCTTCAGCCGCTGCGAGTGTCTCACCTGACCAAACTTCAGCAACACGCTGGTCGCGCCCACAGCCGCGCCGATAGCGCGAATAATGCAAACGGTTCTTCAGGTAATAATCCTGATGATAAGCCTCAGCAGGCCAAAAGGTTTTGAAATCAGCAATTTTGGTTACAATCGGCGCACCTAAATATCCAGCGTTCTCGATTTGCGCTTTTGATTGCGCAGCGATTTCCGCTTCAGCAGCGTTCGATGGGAAGATGCCCGTCAGGTAGCTAAACCCGCGATCACAAAATTGGCCGCCGCCATCTGTCGGATCAATATGGTGCCAGAAATAGTCAACCAATTCAGAATAGGTCACCGCTTGCGGATCATAGACGACTTTTACCGCCTCATAATGGCCAGTGTTCTTATAGGTAACCTGCTTATAGGTCGGGTTTTCCACGTCGCCGCCCGTATAGCCGGAAATCGTTTCAACAACGCCTTGGACCTTGTCGAAGTCGGCCTCCAGGCACCAGAAGCAGCCGCCAGCGAAATAGGCTTCGGCGCGCTCATCAGATAAATCTGTTTCCAAAGCTGGCGCAGGTAAAGGCGTATTCGCGTCTTCATCATTGGCCGACGCGGTCATAACAAATGTGGTCAGGGCCGCAAGGCTAGCAAGGGCAAACAGGATAAAATTAGACTTTGAAACAGACATGGGGGAACGCTCTGCTTTTATAGTTAAGGAATAATTGTTTTCTACTTGGAACAG
>CAZXTI010000013.1:2455-14622 GCA_964643565.1 uncultured Hyphomonas sp.
GGATGTCATTTGCGCTTTCTTTGCCGAGGAACCGTTTGCCTTGTGCGGCCTTTGAAGCGGTTTCCTCTTCGGCAAACCAGATCAACGGTTTGGCAATGCCATTATCACCAAGGGCAGCATAAAGCGTGGTCAAATCCTGCAAGGTTACGCCTGCCCCGCCAAGCGCGAGCGCCAAACCTGCCGCCTGATCGGCCTGTCCATAAATTTTAAGATCCGCGCCAGCCAGACGCAACTGCGCGGCAAAGCGTGCCGGACCAACCCGTTCAAGCGCCATAACGGCTGGCACGTTTAGCGAGTGCTGCAGGGCCTGCGCAATGGTTACATCACCGCGAAAATTATGGTCGAAATTATCTGGCTGATAGGCGGCAAAGCGTTTCGGCAAATCATTGATAATTGTTTCTGGGCGCGCTTCTCCATCGTCAAATGTGAGCGCATAGATGAAAGGCTTCAGGGTGGACCCCGGTGATCGCGGCTGCTGTGTCAGGTCGAGCCAACCACCGGGGCGTTGACGTGAGACCGATCCAATAGAGGCACGCACGGCGCGGCTGGGAATATCGACCACCATGGCGGCAATCTGTACATCAGCGCCGAGCGGTTCGGCCCGTTTTGCAAGTAGCGCTTCAAGATCGGCCTGAAAGTTTGCATCAAGCGTGGAGACGATATCGCTGGCCTGCTGCGCGTTGCGTGCTTGCGCGGCTGCGTGCCATGCTTTATTTGGAAAGGCGTGCCGGCTTGGCAAATCAACCTGATCCAATTCCAAGGCACGTTGTTCTGTCAGCACACCAAGATTTTTTAGCTTGGCGGCAATATCAGCGCGCGCCTTTTTGGCATATTTCGGTCGACGGTCGGGGCGACGCACTTCCGGTGATTGCGGCAGCGCGATAAGCAATGCGATCTGGTCATCAGTGAGATGGGATGGCTCATGTCCAAACCACCCAAGGCTTGCCGCACGCACGCCTTCAAGGTTTCCGCCATAAGGGGCAAGCGTGAGATAAAGCTCCAGAATTTCCTGCTTTGAGAGACGTCGCTCAATTTGGAGCGCGCGGATCATCTCGATGAATTTAGCCCCAAATGTGCGCTCACGTGGCTCCAGCAAACGTGCGGTCTGCATCGTGATCGTGGACGCCCCAGAGACAATGCGCCCAGCGCTCAGCGATGACATACTCGCGCGCGCAACCGCGATCGGATCAACGCCCAAATGTTTATAGAAACGTTTATCTTCGACCTTAAGAAGCGCCTCGACAAATAAGGGATCGATGTCCTCAAGGTGCGCCTGAAAACGCCACCGCCCTTCTTGTGTTGGGAAAGCGCGCAACGGTATGCCGACCCGGTCAGTGACCATTACGGAGGTCAGACCTGCCCGGTCCAAGGGCGGCGGGAAAACCCGGTCAAGCAAGAGCAAGGCAAGCAGACCACCAAGCACGGCGATGAGCACTCGCCGCGTGCGTGTCTTAAGGTGCACGCCGATATGATCTTTAAGCGCTCTTGCAATCATGGCTTATGGCGTACCGCTGGAGTCAGTTGCCGCCGAGCGGATCGTGACACGGCCCGCTTGCGAACGCGCGAACACATCGGGACGATACATGTCTTCGACATTAGCCCCTGGAATGGTGTATTCACCCGGTGTGACCGCGCGGACCATATAGGCAAGTATTACCGCATTAGAGCGCACATCAATCGCGGCGACATAGCGATCATCGCGTGCCTCAGCCGTTTGCGGTGATGCAATTTCACCGACCCACGCAAAAGCACCGCTGCGTCCATCCTGAGCACCGTCGGACGGGCGCAATATCGTCTCGATCTCAAAGCCAGCTGGCAACAGATCTGACACAATAAACGGATTGTTGCGGTTCTCTTCCGGATTGATTGTGAGACTGATGATGAATTGATCACCTTGTGTCACTTTCGACAGATCAGCACGGCGCCCTGATAAGGTGAGAACACGCTTATTGATCGACACTTTCTTTGATGTCGCGGGCGGCGGCGATGTTGGGTTGCCGTGCGCAATTATGGTCCTGAAGAGCGGCTTATCCCCGCCCAGGGTGAACCGGACATCCCCAGCCAATTGCGATTGGGAGAGATAGTAACGCTCTTCATTGTCAAAGCCCTGCCCCAAGCCATCAGCATCAATCTGAACCCCGCCATCCTCGCCGACAAGTGCATTCACAGCCAATAGAAGGAAGGCCTTCTCTTGCGTGGTGAGCCTGTTGGGCTCTGGCAGATCGTTTGAAACCCGATCGCTCAATTCGACGAGCAAATCGGTTAAGCCGCTTTCAGCAACGAGGGCATAGACCCCAGCCAAATCGCGGCGCGGCGTTTGATAATAGTCTCCATTATTTTTGTAATCGAGCGTCTCCAAAGCTTTTTTGAAAGCGCTTTCAGCCCGTGATCGGTCTCCCATATGGGCCAAAGCCGCAGCAATATGCGCACGCGCAAGCGGGCTTTCGATCTTATCAAAGCTGCGATCATGCAAATATCTGAGGCGTGAAATATCAGCCTTGCCAGCCTTGGCGAGCACATAAAGCGCGTAGGCTGACGAACGCTGCATAAGCCGCTCTGTTGTATCTGTATGCCACCGGCTTTCATAGACGTCGGTATTATAGCCGTAGACACGCCACGCCTCACCAAGCGTTATATTTTGCAGCGAAGAATAAGCCCGCTCCAAAGCTTCACGCGGGACCGAATATCCAGCTTCACGGGCGCGGTAGAGGAAATCCGTCGTGTAAGCGCCCAACCAAGGTGACGCGTAACGATCACTTTCGCGCCACAGGCCAAAGGCACCGTCAGCGCTTTGGCGATTGAGGAGCGTATTGATCGATTCCTGCACACGTGTGCGGGCACCATCATCGCTGGCTTCTTGATCGCCAAGGTCAACGAGCTGCTCAGAATAGAGCAATGGCATGACACGGCTGACCGTCTGCTCGGTGCACCCATATGGATAGCGAGACAAGGAAGCATATAAGGCGCCTGCATCCACAGGAAGGCTGGAAAAGCTCACCGTCATACTTTGCGAGCCATCCTGAAGGCCATCAAACAGATTATCATTGACCGTGTACACAGCGCCCGGCTGCATGAGCACGCGGGACACCCGTGACACTGGCAAGAAAGCCGAGCGCGTTTGAATTGGATACTCATGCGCGACATTGAAATCATCCGGGCCTTCCACCTCGAGGCGAAGGTCACTGATCCCTTCTTGTGTTGCGCTAAGGCGAATGCGCTCATCAGCGCGCTGACCTTCTTGCAGACTCCGCGAGACCTGACTACCAGCCGCTTCCACACCGCCTTCGCTGACGAGGCTGGCCTGATAGGTGCCTGCACCGCCTTCAACATTGTCGATGGATACGGTTGCAAAAGCCTCATCACCCGGTGCCAAGAAGCGCGGCAAAATAAGGTCAGAAGGTACTGTATCGCGGACAATCATGGACTTGCTGGCAGAGCCAAGACCACTTTGTGACCACGCGACCGCCATAAGGCGAAGCTCACCATTAAAGTCAGGCAATTCAAACTCAATGTCAGCGCGGCCATTTCGTCCGGTTTCAACAATACCGGAATAGAGCGCCACGGTCTTGGTTGGCACAACGGATAAGCCTTCGCCGCCAAGTTGGTCACCGCCCGAGCGCACCTCTGATGGCAACCCGAGATTAGGGTCAAGCAGGCGGCCATAATCATCATAGAGAGAAACGCCTAGGCGCTTCTTGCCGAAGAAATAATCAACTGCGTCCGGGCTTTGAAACTTGGTTAGTTGCAAGATGCCCTCATCCACGGCTGCGAGCGTGACATAGACCGGCTCGCGTAATCTTGTATCAAGATCAACCGTGATCCGGCGGGTCTGGCGCGGCCGGGCAACTTCCGGCGCATTGATCGTCAGATCGATTGTACGCGCAGCCATATCAACAGGCATATAGGTTACACCCAGCGCGCGCCGCGGCTTGGCTTCAAGGACCGGGTTACGCACAGAATAAACCGTAACCATAACATAGGCGCCCTCGCCCCAATCATCTGTGACCGGAATTGAAAAGCGATTACCTTCTGTTGATACGGGGCGTGAGATCACGGACAAAACACGGTCCGTTGCAATCGTAATTTCGGCGATCCCATCAAAGGGCGGCACAACAGAAATCTGTGCATCACGCCCGGCCTGCACAGCTTCTTCAGGACCAAACACTTCGATACGGTCTGGCGCTTCAACGCCATCATCGCTCACCGAACGGCCCCAGCCGACACGGAAATCATGCGATGCTTTGCGATTGTCGCTGGAAATCAGAAGCTCATGTCTGCCCCAATCCAGACCATCAACGCTTATGGTCGCCGTTGCGCCGGCTTGCGTGCGCGTGATGCCTTCATTCACCGTGACGACAGAACGCGACCGACGCCAGCGCCATTGGCCACCGCCGCGATACCAATCATAATGGTAATCCACGCGGATGACTTTCCAGGTCAGCTCGGCAGCAACCGCCGCACCATCGGCTGACACCGCAGCAACTTCAAATGTCCGCACCTCGCCTTTGCTCGTCGCGCCTGCGGCATCCTTTATGCCAAGATAAAGATCTTGCGGACGGTAAGGCACGGCGATGCTTTCGCTTACAGCACGCCCGCCCGGTTCTAATACGCTAACCACAGTATTAAGCCGCAAAGGACGCCCCGACGCCGAGCCAGTGCCCGACTTCGGTTCCAGCCGCACAATGGCCTTGCCTGCACCATCTGCCGTTTGATCCGTCAATTCGATAATTTGCTCGCGGAACACTTCGTCATGTTCACCAAACTGGAATCCTTCAAATGCACCCGCAAATGGCACAGGCTCCGTTTGCAGGCGTGCGCTCGCTTGAACCGTCAAGCCCGCACCCGGCGCGCCGTAAAGGAATTGCGCATCGGTTGAGATGTCGCGTGACTCACCTTTTTTGAGCGGGGTTTCGCGGTCGCCTTCAAGGGCGACTTTAATACGCTGAGGCACAAAATCCTCAACGGAAAATGACTTGCTCCCAACCCGGCCAATACCATCGATCTCAAGCGTCGCCGTCCATATACCGCGCGCGGAGGCTTTCGACAGAGGATAGTTATATTCTAGCCCTGCCCCTTCCGTTTTTTCAAAACGGAGCCGCTCAGCTTCCAATCCATTCGGGCGGCGAATGACAATTGCGCCGCGCCGATCTTCGACGCCAAAGCCTGAGCGCGTGCGTAGCAACGAGGTCAAATGGACTGTTTCGCCAGGGCGATATATGCCGCGCTCTGTGTAAACAAAGCCGTCTATATCCGCATTGACATAGCGTCCGCCAATATCTTCGCTAGACACATCCACAGCCGCGCGAGAAAGATCCAGAACCGCGAGATCATTTTCAGCGCCGAAGGCCATGATCATGCGCGGTCTGTCAGAACCCGTGCCAGACGTCAGCGGCTTATCAAAACGCACCCGGCCACTTGTGTCTGTTACAATTTCGCTCAGCACATCATTATTTCTCGCCAGAAGCTGTATTTTGATGCCCGGCATAGCTTGGCCCGTTTGCAGGCTTCGCAAGGTCACATCGATACCTTGCTCGCCTTGATAGGCAGTCAGCGCCAAATCTGTGACAATAATCCAGCGCACTGCCGATGCGGGTGGACCAGATCCTTCCGCCAGATCTCTTGCGTCTTCCAGTTTGACAAAATAGGCACCGGCATCCAAATCGCCAATGATCTCATTGAACGGGAAAACAGATACAACAGGCGTGTTTTGTGCGCGGTCTACATCGACTGTACCGGACCAAACTTGAGACGCGACATCATCAGGATCGCGGCTTCCCCACAAATAAGGGTATTGGCCCTGCGATGCCGTCTCGCCCTGATCAATCGTTTTGTTGACGAGCGCGCGATCATTGACGCGCGACACAGTAATACGAACTTTGTCGATATTGACCGTTTCGATTGGCAGACCGTCGGCATCTTCGCGCGGCAGGATGACACCTGCACCCTTAAAGCCAACATAAGCGGGCCGGTCTTCAAAACTAATCGGCACATCTTCGCTCTCCGTCAGAACCACACCTGTTTCTGCCGCCGGCAAGCCAGATTTCAAAACAGCGACACGGTCTTCACCAAAGCTCAGCCCGCCGACGCAAAGCTCACGCCCTTCAACACTGAAAGCGGCACGAAAAGCCGGACGGAACTCAACATAAGGGGAATAATCAACTTCTGGGTCGAGAGAATCGGAAAAGACAAAACATGCTTTGGGCTGGGACTCAGACACATCAATCCGGTAGCGGAAATAACTAAACCGCGCTTCGGCTTCCTCAATCGCTTCTTGTCTGCGACGCTCGCGATTTTCAGCCGCCCTGATGGAGCGGCGATCGCGCGGGACAATTTCGCCTTCTTGCAAAACCTCATCACTATCGACAGGCTGACTTTGCTCTGATCCGCCGCATGCCGAAATGGCAAGAATACAAGCGATCGCGAAGCCTTTGGCCCAATGTCGAATATGTGTCATGTCTGTCCCTCATTACTTTTGTCTTTATGATAGTAAAGCAATTCAGTTTGCCGAGAATAGGGCAAAATATAATCTTTTCTAAGAAAGCCCAAGCGGTGACACTACACGTAGAGACTTTGATTATTGGTGCTGGCGCAGCTGGCCTGTTTTGCGCCGGGCGTTTGGCTGAAGCCGGTCAGCGCGTATTGGTCATCGATCATGCACGCAAACCTGCCGAGAAAGTGCGTATTTCTGGCGGCGGACGGTGTAATTTCACCAATATTCACACCAAAGCCGACAATTTTCTGTCTGAAAACCCACACTTTGCCAAGTCTGCGCTGTCACGCTATTCGCCCGAAGATTTTTGCGCGCTGATGCAAGCCAATGATCTGAGCTGGACTGAAAAAACCTTAGGCCAGCTCTTTTGCGATCAGAAATCAGGCGCCGTCATTGAGATGCTTTTAAAGGGTCTGACCGCGCCGGGTGGTGAATTATGGTTAGAAACTAATGTGAAAACTGTCAGTCATATCGGCGCTGGCTTTATGGTTGAGACAAGCCGGGAGCCCATTGAAGCGCGGCGGCTGGTGATCGCGACCGGCGGACTGTCCATTCCCAAAATGGGTGCAACTGGGTTTGCTTATGACATTGCGCGCCAATTTGGTCATACGGTTATAACGCCCCGCCCTGCTCTGGTGCCGTTCACATTTTCAGGCGAGTTGAAAGACAGGTTCAGTGCAATTTCTGGCGTATCGACACCAGCAAAAATCAGCGCCGGGCCTCAGCAGTTTGAAGAAGCGCTCCTGTTCACGCATCGCGGATTGTCTGGGCCAAGCGTATTGCAAGCCTCCTCCTATTGGCGCGAGGGCGAGGCCATCAGTATTGATCTGGTCCCGCAAGGCGGCTTGCTGAACGCGCTCAAAGAGACGCGCCGCGCAACCCCTAAACGCACGCTGAGCAGCGCGATGAGCGAACATTTTCCCAAGCGCTTTATCGAACAATTTGGGCAAAGTTTTGGCATTGGTGAAAAGATGCGCATGGCAGACCTCTCAAACGCGGTTCTGGAGAAGCTGTGCCTTAGCTTGTCCGCTTGGTCGGTGAAGCCTTCTGGTACAGAGGGCTGGCGCACAGCGGAGGTTACAGCGGGCGGCATTTCAACAGATGGATTGTCCTCAAAGACGCTGGAAAGCCGAGAGCAAGACGGACTTTATTTTATCGGCGAATGTGTTGATGTCACCGGATGGCTTGGCGGCTATAATTTTCAGTGGGCATGGGCGAGCGCGGCGGCGGCGGCGGGTCATATTATCGAGGCTGGCTAGATTGATCTTGGCCGAACGGCTACGATAGGCTCCGAGGATTGATAATCGGCAGGAATGATGATGAACGCGCTCAAAGTAGCCTGTGTGCAGATGCGCAGCGGCGTCGAGATTGAACAAAACATATCTGACGCCTCAGACTTGATCACCAAGGCCGCGCAAGGCGGCGCGCAGCTCATCGCGACGCCGGAGATGACCAACCTCATCGACATCCGCAAAGGCATGGGCCGGGCCAAAGCCTTCAAAGAGGCAGATAGCCCAAGCCTCGCGGCCTTCCGTACACTGGCCGAGCAGCATGGCATATGGCTCCTCATTGGCTCGCTCGCAATCGCGCAAGAAGACGACGCTAAGCTGCTTAATCGCTCTTATTTGATTGCGCCAAGCGGGGCGATCACCGCGCGCTATGACAAGCTGCATATGTTTGACGTTGAGGTCGGCGATGGGCAATCTTATCGCGAGTCAGCTGGCTATTCGGCCGGGTCACATGCTGTGCTGGCCGAAACAGAGATCGCTCGGATTGGCTTGTCGATTTGCTATGATCTGCGCTTTGCGGGGCTCTACCGCGCACTCGCACAGGCGGGCGCTGAGATTTTGACCTGCCCTGCCGCTTTCACAAAAGTGACAGGCGAGGCGCATTGGCATGTCTTACTAAGAGCGCGCGCGATTGAAACCGGCGCCTTTGTGCTTGCCCCAGCCCAAACCCGGTCAGCATGAAGATGGCCGCGAAACTTTTGGGCACTCGCTAATTATTTCGCCATGGGGTGAGATTATTGCAGAGCGCCACGAAGATACGCCGGGCATTCTTATGGCGACGCTAGATTTGGATCAGGTCGCAGCGGCGCGCAAACGCATCCCATCGCTTAGCCATGACCGGGACATTGATGTGCGTACGTTTCGATAAGTTGCGTCGTCGCCTAGGTTAGGCCCGCCGCTCGCTTATTCAGCGACATCTTCAGCGGGCGCAGCAGCTTCTGTTTTGGTTTTCTTTTGACCACGTGCGAGGGTCTTGGCAACGCCGTCATCCACATCTGCGGCTTCGCTCGTTTCTTTTGGCGTGCGCTTCTTATAGGTGCGGCGCGATCTCGATTTGGAGGACTTCGGCGTCCCTTCCGAGCTGTCAGTGGCTTGTGCCGCCTGATCGCCAGAATCAGCCACTGTTTTATTATCTTCAGACGCGCTCTCAGCAGAATCGGCACTGTTTGAACCGTCGGAATTTGTATCTTTTGCTTCGCTCTCGCGCTGTTCCTGCTTAGGCTTTTCCGGCGGCTTCATTGCAGCAAGGACACGGTAATAATGTTCGGCATGCTGGAGATAGTTTTCCGCATCAACCCGGTCGCCAGATGATTGTGCATCGCGCGCATATTGTTGATACTTATCAAGAATTTGCTGAGCCGACCCGCGAATTTTTACGCCGGGGCCATTGCTTTCGAAATGCCGATTTGGATTATTACCACCACCACCTGATCGGCGGCCGCGTCCACGTGAGCGCTTCATATGATATTTCCTTGATCCCTATATATGCTCACCATTTGAGCACGTGCATTATGCTATATCCCGAGCAATCTCTAATCTGTTCAGAGATAATTTTCAGCGGCGACTCATTTCATCGACAACACTGACGGGCCTCTTCTTAACGCGTGTTTCGCGTTGCGCCAAGTCTTTTATCAAGTCGGACGGCGGCCATAGACTACACGATCTCGCGAGCCAAGATCGCGCGCGGTCTGGATAGATTGGAATCCATGTGCAGCAAATAGGTTTTCCACCTCGCTTTTTTGCGTGTGTCCGATCTCGACAATGAGCCATGCGCCGGGCTTCATTCTATCTTCGCCAAGTTTTAAAATACTGCGATAGCACGCCAATCCATCAGCCCCGCCATCAAGCGCTTGAAGTGGATCATATGCGCGAACAGTTTGATCCAAAGTCTCAATTTCGGCCGAGGCAATATAGGGCGGATTGGAGACGATAAGATCGACCTCCCCCCATCCCGGCCAATGCTCCCAATCGCGCACGAGAATTTCGGCGCGGTCCTGAAGGTTTAAAGCTTTGATGTTTTCGCGCGCAAGGCCAGCCGCTTTTGGATCCCGTTCCACGCCGGTTCCGGTTACGCCGCCGCGCGTGTGCAAGATGGCCGACAGAAGACAACCGGACCCCGTGCCGAGATCTGCTATCGTAACACCCCGACCACGCGGAAGACACGCAAGCGCAATCTCAACAAGGATTTCACTATCGGGGCGCGGGACAAGCGCGCGCGCGTCTGAGATGAAGTCCAGTCCATAAAATGCGCGTTTCCCAACAATATGCGCAAATGGTTCGTGTGCGCATCGTCTTTTTGTGAAAGTGTCCAAGCGCGTTAAAAGCCTTGCATCCTCTACCACGTCGTTTTCACGGGCGATCAGCGTTGCGGTTTCAAAATCAGCAGCAAAAGCGACGAGGCGTCTGGCCTCGCGGCGCGGCGCTTCGATACCAGCAGCTTCGAGTGCTTTGGCAGTTTTCTTTATCAGCGAGGCAAAACTGTCCATGCCGGGTCAGAGGGTTAGCCCTCCTCCTCCATCGCCGCGAGCCGACGGGCTTGATCTTCTGCCATCAACGCTGTGACCACATCGTCAAGCTTGTCGCCAGCGATAATCTTGTCGAGCGAATAGAGGGTCAGATTGATGCGGTGATCGGTGACGCGGTTTTCAGGATAATTAAACGTGCGCACTTTTTGCGAGCGATCGCCAGAGCCGACTTGCGATTTACGCGCCTCGGCGCGGGCGCTGTCGGCTTCATCGCGCTCTTTTTCGTAGAGCTTGATTTTCAATTGCTGCATCGCTTTATCGCGGTTGACGTGTTGCGACTTTTCTGAGGATTGCGCGACGATGCCCGTGGGCAAGTGCGTGATGCGCACGGCGGAGTCTGTTTTGTTGACGTGCTGGCCGCCTGAACCGGAGGCGCGATACGTGTCGACGCGCAAATCACTGGTCTTAATCTCGATCTGAATATCTTTTGGTGCTGGCAGGACCGCGACCGTTGCTGCTGAGGTGTGGACACGGCCTTGCGTTTCGGTGGCAGGCACGCGCTGAACACGGTGCACGCCGCTCTCCCATTTCATACGCCCGAATGCGCCGTCGCCGGTTATATCTGCGACGAGTTCCTTATAGCCCCCGACATCGCCCTCGGTGACGGAGACAATTTCAACTTTCCAGCCCTGAAGCTGCGCATAGCGCGAATACATGCGGAAGAGGTCACCAGCAAAAATCGCCGCTTCATCGCCGCCCGTTCCAGCGCGGATTTCCAGCACGATATTGGCGCTGTCATCGGCATCCTTGGGCAAGAGAAGAAGCTGCACCTCCTCCTCCAAGGCGGGCAGTTTCGCGCGGATATCTTCAATCTCCTCGCGCGCTAGCTCAGCCATCTCCGGATCGTCGCCAGCTGCCATGGTTTCCGCTTCTGCCAACCCCTCGCGGGCTTGTTTCAGCTCTATCGCCTTGTCGGCGACGGGCTTCAATTCGGCGTGCTCCTTGGACAATGCCACGATTTCATCGGTTTCCGTGGCCACGCCCATGCGCGCCTCGACCTGCTCGAAACGTGCGATAACCTGTTCAAGGCGCTGTGCGGGTATATTTGCCATGTCCGGCCTTTAGCGCGCTTTGGAAAGCTTAGCAATCAGACGGCCTGCGCCCCGGTGAGGTTCAGCCTAAGCAAAGACGCGAAGCGCTTCTTTTACCGCCAGAACAATAAGGACCAAGTTCGAGATGAAAAATACGCTAAAGCGCGCCATCACCTTATTGATCATCACTTGGATCAGTGAATGGACGATGCGCAAGGCAACATAGGCCCAGCCAAGATAGAGCGCGGTCTGGTCGGCGCCGCCGGTGGCAGCAATAAACAGCATTAGCGCATAAAAGATCGTCGGCTGTTCATGCAAATGATTGTAATTGTCCGCCTTCCAATGGACGGAAGCGGGGATCTTATCGCGCCAATCACCCTTGCCCGGCTGGGTCGCCTCTTGAGGATCAATCCCGGCTTTCTGCATGGCCGGAATGCGCGTGGCATACATCCACAGGCCGATAAACAGTGTCCAGAGAATCAGCGCGAGGACGGGTTGAAGGAATACAATATTGGTCATGATGGGCCTCCCAGCCTTTGTCGTGATATGGCTAAGAGTAGCAAGATTTACCCGGCAGACTAGATTGCGTAAGGGAAAGCATAGGAAATCCCTTGAGATAAACAGTACCAAGAGGGGCCTAAACCGATAGCTTTACGCCTTAAACGTGTCTTTTTTCAGTTTCGCTTACTTATTCAAATAAGGCTGGAGTTATATCTTGGTGCTGTGCTATCAGGCCTTATAGGCGGGCAATAGTATTATGGGAGCGATGCGGGGTTTGCTTCCGAGGGTAGATTGATTTTACAGCTTTGAAATCAGAGAGAAAAAATATGAC
>CAZXTI010000014.1:0-2826 GCA_964643565.1 uncultured Hyphomonas sp.
GTCATGAACGGCTTATCCCATTTGGCCCAAAACTCTGTCATCACGCGCTGGTTTTCGCGCAACTGGCTCGGCACAAGAAACGGAAATGCCCGCGCACCGGCCAAATGCGTCTCATCAACAAATGGCGCGGCATATCCAGCAAGCTCAGCATCAGAAAGCGTACGGTGCGTCGCCGTCTGGAAGAGCGTCTCTATGTCAAAATTTGACGTTGTTTTTGAATAGGCGACCCATTTGGTAAAGGAGAACTCTCCGCCGTCAATGCCCATCGTCTCAACCGTGCCCTCGCGCCAAACACCAAAGCGGAACAGCGGATAAGCGATCCAGCCCATAATGCCCTTCGCAGCGGGTAAAGCGGTATTGGAGATCATCACCCGCGCATAGGTATCCGGGGCTTCAGGCACCATTCGCAATCCAAGCAACCCGCCCCAATCCTGCGCAAACAAGGTCACGTCCTTGATGCCAAGGTCCTCGACAAAGGCGGTCATCACATCCAGATGCATCTGATAGGAATAATCAGATTGTTTTAGCGGCTTATCTGATTTTCCAAATCCAACTAGGTCCGGCGCGATCACTCTATATCCGGCCAAAGTCAGGCGCGGGATCATATGTCTGTAGAGATAGCTCCAAGAGGGCTGCCCATGCATAAGCAATACAACCGGTCCCCGGCGCGGTCCCTCATCAACATAGTGAATACGGTAGCCCAGCACCTCTGCATAATGTGGTTCAAAGTCGTAATCGGGAAGGTTTTCAAACCGCGCATCCGGTGTGCGCGCAACCTCTCCAACGCTCCATGATTTTTTGCCCTGCAACAGAAAAACGGCAGCGAGTGCTGCGATCACAAGAAGTAAGATCAATCCAAGAAAAAAGTTCACCATACGCATGCTCGCCTCGCCTTTATTGTCCGGTCCATCCGGAAGCTAGGCATAGGCGCATATCGCTCACCCCACAATGTCAGGGCGCATCAAAGTGTAAAATCGCTAGGATTTCTTCAGCGCGGCCACTTCTGCTTCAAGCGTATCGATACGTTCAATCGCGGCCAGAAGCAGGGTTTTAAACGCTTCCATCTCTTCGCGGCTGGCAAGGTCCATATCGGCAATCATACGCGCAGCCTGGCTCTGCATCAGCGTTTTTGCCTCTTCCCCGGCCGAACGCGCCGCCCCCATTGCGCCTGTCATCAGACCTGCAATGTCATCTAGGAGTGGATTTTGATTGGCCATAAGAGTAGTCCTTCATAGAAATTGACGCCTACAATGTAACAGATAGGCATAAACCTGCTTAGGGAAAAGACTTTTGATCGCATTTGCCGCACTCGCCTTTCCGGAATTTAGTCCGTTTGCCTTTGTAATACCGGAAATTGATCTAGGGATTTTCGCCATCGGGCCATTACCCGTCCGCTGGTATGCCCTGTCCTATCTGGGAGGTATTGCCGTAGCGATTTTCTATGTGCGCAAAATCCTACGCCGCCCCAAACTCTATGGCGGCGCGAGCGTTCCAGCCAGCTCCGACGACATTGATGAGGCCCTGACATGGGCTTTGCTCGGCGGTATATTAGGCGGCCGGATCGGTTATCTTCTATTCTATCGCCTGCCCCATGCAGACCAGCGCGCAGCCATCGGCGATGACCCGTTGAGCCTCTTCCGCATATGGGAAGGCGGCCTATCCTTCCATGGCGGTTTTATTGGCGTATGCCTCACCATTTTTCTCGTCGCACGTATCCGAAAAATTCCGCTTTGGTCATTTGCCGACCTATGGGCGATGATGACACCGATCGTGATTTTCTCAGTTCGCGTTTTCGGGAATTTTATAAATGCCGAGCTTTATGGCCGTCATACGAACAGTTCACTTGGCATGGTGTTTCCGGAAGGCTATTCGCCAAATAATTCTGGGCCGCCAATTGCTTATGATGCTTTGGAGAAGGTCTGGGTCTATACTAACACTGAAATGCCGCGCCACCCCAGCCAGATTTATGAAGGCATATTAGAGGGGCTGATCCCATTCCTCTTGCTCGCTTTCCTCGCATGGCGTTTCAAAATCCTCAAACGGCCCGGCTTGGCGACAGGCCTGTTCTTCATCATGTATGGCGTCGGTCGCTCCATTGCGGAGAATTTCCGCGAGCCTGATGAGGGTATCGGCTTCATCTTTGGAGGAGTCACGACCGGCATGATCCTCTCGACACCGATATGGATTATTGGCGCTTGGCTAATCTGGAATGCGGTGAAAAATGAGCCGCTCCGTCCAAACGCCGCCTAATATGTCGCTCAAGGACCGCCTGATCCGGCAAATCCGAATGGACGGCCCCATGCCTGTCTCTGCCTTTATGCAGACCTGCCTGCATGACCCGAAAGACGGCTATTACGCCAATGGTGCAGGGCTTGGACAAGATTTCATCACGGCGCCGGAAACCAGCCAGATGTTTGGCGAGCTGCTTGGGCTATGGCTCGTCAATGAATGGCGCACGCTTGGCAGGCCTACCAAGCTCAACCTCGTTGAGATGGGCGGCGGACGCGGCACACTGATGGCCGATGCCATGCGCGCTGCCCATGCAGCCAGCGACGCGAATTTTGCAAACGCCGCCTGCCTTGAGCTCATTGAAGCCAGTCCGGCAATGCGCGAGATGCAAGCAAACAAGCTGGCGCAGTATTCCCCGAGCTTCAAAGACAGTTTGGAAGATGTGGCCCCAGACATCACATTCATCATCGCCAATGAGTTTCTCGACTGCCTACCCGCGCGCCAGTTCGTGCGTGAGGGCCAGGTGTGGCGCGAGCGCATTATTGGTCTTGGCGAGGATGGCGACTTGGCCTTTGGTATTGATCGCTCAGACCTGAC
>CAZXTI010000014.1:2926-14604 GCA_964643565.1 uncultured Hyphomonas sp.
TTGGTCTTGGCGAGGATGGCGACTTGGCCTTTGGTATTGATCGCTCAGACCTGACCAGCAAAGCCGCAGCCGATATGCCGCCCGTCTCGCTCAGCGCGGAGACCGAATTACAGCCAGGCCTCGACGGCCTAATCGACACGCTCAGCGCCCGCGCCGAACAGGGCGACCGCTTCCACGCATTGTTTATAGATTACGGCACCGATGACCACGCCCCGACCGACACGCTGCGTGCCTATAAAGACGGCCAACAAGTCGACCCGCTCGCCTGCCCCGGTGAAGCAGACCTTACCGTCGATGTCGATTTTGGACGGCTTTCAACACTTGCGAGCCGCGCGGGGCTGCAAGTGTCCGGCCCCGTCACACAAGGCGAGTTCCTCGGTAAACTTGGGCTGCAAGGGCGTCTCAACATGTTGATAAAAACCAATCCGGACAAAGCTCAAGCCTTGTTTGCCGGCGCGCAAAAACTCGTCGATCCGGCCGAAATGGGCACGCGGTTTAAAGTCATCTGCCTCTCTAGCAAGGACATGCCCCGGCCAGCTGGCTTCTAATTATTGCAGTTGCACTCGGTATTGGATCGAAAACACTGTCGGTGTCCCGCCCGTTGCACCAAGCATCGTGCCATCAAAATTTAAATTGAAACTTTGAACAAGGTTATCAAAGTCAGTGCCCGGCACAATTTCGCCGCCGGATGCGTTCAAAAATGCGACACCATCTGCTAAATCGCTCAAGCCGCCAAAGTCCAGCGTAACGCCGCTAGCCGCCGCACCAGTGCCATCAACAAAAACAAATGGCCCGCCGCTACCGTCCAAGTCTCCGGTAAACAAAACCGTATTTGCATCGATAACATCCGACAATGCGAGCGTTCCAGCATCGACGACACCTGGCCCGTTATTGGTCACTTCAATCGTATATCGCACGAAAGATCCTGGCAGCGCGAAGGCCTCACCTGTTACAGGGTCGGACTCGATTTCAACCGTTTTAACAACGCCCAAATCCGGCAGGCTACTGACGAGGCAGACATCATCAATATGCCAAAAGTCAAACGGAGGACCACTGGCATTGTCATAGCGAAATCTCAGCTGGAAATTATCATGCCGGGCAGATGCGGGCACGGTATAGGACTCATTAAAAATCTGTCCCTGTGTTCCCCCTCCAGTGAAGGTATCCAGCACGATAAAGTTCCCGGCATCGTCAAGAAACTCAAAAACAAGGTCCTCGCCCCCGTCAGGGTTTTCGCTGAATGCGTCGTCACCGCGTTGAACGAAGATCGTAATTTCATCCAAAGAAGGTGTCGGCACAACGACAGACGTTGCCGTGACACTCCCCCCCAGTAAAAACAGAGAATTTGTCGGCGAGTTTGATGTCGCATTGCTTATCCCCCCCCGCGTGCCATCTGAGATGGCCCAATTGGACAAACCGTTCTCAAATGTATCACATGAGTTTGCTGTCAGCGGTACTGGCGGCGGCGGCGCTGGCGGCGCAATACCGGTTTCAGTTAGTACAACATCATCAATGTGCCAAAAGTCGAAACCTATACCAGTCGCTGGCACACCACCCGAGCCACCAAGCTGACGAAACCTGAGTTGAAAACCACTATGTAATGCACCAAATGGCAGTGCAATATTGACCAGTGTGACAGCGCCATTGGCAATCGTAGGCGAATTGAACGTCTGCAAAACAATAAAATTCCCAGAAGCGTCAGCATACTCCAAGACAAGGTTTTCGTCCACGCCATCGGGGTTTTCACTGAAACTATCATCCCCTTTACGGACCCAAGCTGTCAGGTTCGCGCCTGTAATGGATGATGTATCCAGCGGTACGCTTGTAATGGATACAGCACCGCCCCGCGTGAAGGCCGAACAGAGCCCAGATTGCGAGGTAAAAGTGCCTGTATCAGCCAAACCCGGATCACTGCTGGTCCAGACCGGGCCAAGCGGCGCGCAGGTGGCTGGACCGCTGTCAAAATCGCTCTGCCACAGAACCGTTCCGGGCTGCGCGTAAGCGCCCGTCAGCGTAATACTCAAGCAGAACAAGCCAAGACATGCCCGTCCAAGTCCGGCGCACAGTCGCTCCAGATATCCAGTGCTCAGGCGATTATGAAACATGGCCTTAATCATGGCTATTTCATAAAATACAGGAGTTAATTCTAGATTAGAGAAAAATAACAAACCCGCGAAGTAGAGATGCCATATTTGCCCACATATTGCGCTATATCGGCCTAAAACCCGCTAAAATCTTGACATAAGCGCATTTTGCAGAACATTCGGTACTATGCTTGTGCCAAATACAACCACACCCAGCCTATCCCATTTGCATGGAATATCACACGGGTTTTTCGGGTCACAGGGCGGGGTTTCAACCGGGCTATATGCTAGCCTCAATGCAGGCGCAGGCTCAGACGATGCGCCAGAAGCGGTCGCCGAGAACCGCGCGCGAATTGCGGCGGCCATCGGCGCGGCGAACCCTGCCCATCTCCTCTCCTGCCACCAACACCACTCCGCAGACGCCTTGCTTATCCAAGCCCCGTTTACAGACCGCCCCAAAGGCGATGCTATGGTGACGCGTAAGCCAGGGCTGGCGCTGGCCATTATGACAGCAGACTGCGTGCCTATACTCTTTGCCGATCCACATGCGCGCATTATTGGCGCGGCACATTCTGGCTGGAAAGGCGCGCTCGGTGGCATCAGTGAAGCGACAATCGAGGCGATGGAAAGCCTTGGCGCAGATGCAGGCCGGATCGTCGCCGCAATCGGCCCCTGTATCGGCCAGGCGTCCTATGAGGTCGGACCAGAATTTCGCGATACCTTCATTCAGGGCGCCGACTGGAGCGAGCGATTCTTCATTCCCGGCAAAGGCGACCGACTACAATTCGATTTACCGGGCTTCGTCCATGCCCGGCTTGTTCGTGCTGGTCTATCACGCATTGATCTGATGGCGCACGATACTTGCGCCTTAAAAGACCAGTACTTTTCCAACCGGCGGCGCAATCATCAGGAGCTCCCGGACTATGGCAGAAATGCCTCAGTTATTATGCTGAAACCAGAATAATCCCGGCAAACAGCGTCGAATCGTTGCGTCTAGCGCCAGTTTGTTACAAAAGCATCGCAAACAGATGGACATAAAGGTGCCCCCGACCGATGAAACTCCTTTCCTGTAATGCCAATCGCCCTCTTGCAGCAAATATTGCCGACTATCTCGACGTGCCCCTGACGGATGCGGAAGTGAAAACTTTCGCCGACAATGAAGTCTTCGTGCGCATTAATGAGAATGTGCGCGGCGAGGATGTGTTCGTTATCCAATCGACGAGCTATCCGGCAAACGATAATCTGATGGAACTCCTTATCTGCATGGACGCGCTGCGGCGCGCTTCGGCCCGGCGGATTACAGCGGTTATCCCCTATTTCGGCTATGCCCGCCAGGACCGCAAAACAGACGGTCGCACGCCGATTTCGGCAAAGCTGGTGGCCAATCTCATTAGCACTGCTGGCGCGGACCGCGTTCTAACCATGGATTTGCACGCGGGCCAAATCCAAGGCTTCTTCGATATTCCAACCGACAATATGGTCGCTGGTCCGGTTATCCTGAGCGACATCCGCGCCCGTTATAATGGCGACAAGCTGATGGTTGTCTCTCCAGATGTCGGCGGCGTTGTGCGCGCGCGCGGCCTCGCTAAACGCCTCGGCTGCGATTTGGCCATCGTTGATAAGCGACGCCCGGAGGCTGGCCAGTCGGAGGTTATGAACATTATCGGTGATGTCAGTGGACGGCGCTGTATAATGGTCGATGATATGTGCGATTCAGGCGGCACGCTGTGTAATGCGGCTGCGGCCCTTAAAGAAGCCGGCGCAAAAGATGTCTCCGCCTATGTCACGCACGGCGTTTTGTCGCCAAAAGGCGGCGAACGTGCTGTGAAGCGGATTGAAAAATCAGTGCTTGATGAACTGGTCATCTGCGACACGATTGAACCGCGCGCAGAAGACAGAAAATCAAAATCGCTCCGTATTCTGCCAGTCGCACCCTTGCTTGGCGAAGCCATTCGCCGGATCGCGAACGAAGAAAGCGTCTCGAAACTGTTCGATTAGTGGATGGCCGTTTATTTGGCGAGCGAGCGCGATTGCACTTCGCGCTTGCGCTGGGATTTTCCTTATTTCCAACAGTAAAGAACCTTGCCGTCAGGTCAAACTGGCTTTAGGTCGATAAGCAGGCCAATTGAGCCGCGTTTTTGTAAACTTCAGGAATAGAATAAATGGAACAAAGTCTGGATATTTTCAACCGATTGGTCCGTGACCTATTGGCTGATGAAGCGCAAAATCCGATGGCTGAACATATCCCCCCGGCCGAATTATATGAACGTATTGACCTGAAGCTACAAAAAGACGGATTAAGCGCGCCGGAGCTGGAAGCTTCCTTAAAAGCTTTGGTCTTCGCCTCTCCGCGCACCGCGACACCTGCCTTTTTCAATCAGCTCTTTGGCGGACGACAGGAACGGGCCATTCTGGGTGATCTTTTATCGATCATTCTGAACAATAGCATGTACACTTACAAAGCGGCCGGGCCTCAAATTGGTGTGGAAAAGGTCATTTTACGCGAAATTTGCGATATGATCGGTTGGGGAGATGCCGCCGATGGAACGCTCGCGCCCGGCGGCTCAATGACAAATTTCATGGGTATGCTAATGGCCCGCGACGCCTATAATGAACGCGCGAGATATGACGGCGTCCAACAAAAAATGATTACCTACACCTCCGCAGCGAGCCATTACAGCATACAGAAGAACGCCGCTTTTTCCGGTATTGGCCGGGACAATGTTAGAGCAATTGAAACGGATGATTTTGGACGCATGGACATGGCCGCTTTGCGCCGCGCGATTGAAGAGGATACCGCCGCAGGCTTGCATCCCATGCTGATTAATTGTACCTCCGGCACAACCGTTCTGGGCGCGTTTGATGACTTGGTCGGCGCTGGAAAAATCGCGAAAGAGTTTGGCCTCTGGCTGCATGTTGACGGCGCTTATGGCGGCTCGGTTCTGCTGAGCGAAAAATACCGGCACCTGCTGGACGGGGTTGAAAACGTAGACTCTTTTACACTCAATGCGCACAAGACGCTCGGCACACCGCTTGGCTGTTCGATCATTGTCGTGCGGGACAAAAAACATCTCTATGATAGCTTTTCGAATGAGGCGTCATACCTCTATCAGACCGATGATGATGATTTGAACCCCGGCAAAATCTCACTGCAATGCGGGCGCCGGAATGATGCGTTGAAGCTCTGGGTGCTGTGGAAAAGCATTGGCACGGATGGGCTGGAAAAAATGGTCAACAAGCAGTTTGAACTGGCTGACCTTGCGCGCGCTTATGTCAGGGATCATTCGGACTATACCGATTATAGCATGGATGACACATTGGCGATCTGCTTTAATTATAAGGGCATTCCGGCAGAAGAAATTTGCACCGCGCTTTATGAACATTCGGCGCTTATGGTCGGCTATGGTTCTTTCCAGGAAAATAGATTTATCCGCCTGGTGACGGTCAACGCGGCCAATGACACCAGCGACATTCTGGCCTTCTTCAAAACGCTTGAAAGCTTTGTCGAGGACAATGCGGCTTTGTTTGCTTAGGGCGAGTCGCGCATCGCTTCGGCTTTGGCTTCCACCGCAGAAACGATTTCTTCGATCATATCGGCATTTGAGACTTTGCGGTCCATTTTTCCGGCCGCATACATCATGCCCGCTTCTGCCCCGCCGCCGGTGAAGCCGAGATCGGTCATCGCCGCCTCTCCCGGACCATTCACAACGCAGCCAATAATGGAGAGTGAGATGGGTTCGCGGATATGCGACAGGCGCTCTTCGAGGGTCTGCACGGTGGAGATGACGTCAAAGCCCTGACGCGCGCAGCTTGGGCAGGCGATGATGTTTACACCGCGCGAGCGCAGCCCCAAGGATTTGAGCATATCAAAGCCGACTTTGACCTCCTCAACCGGGTCGGCGGAAAGCGAAACGCGGATCGTGTCGCCAATGCCCGCCCAGAGGAGCGAACCCATGCCGATGGAAGATTTCACTGTACCTGTACGCGCGCCCCCTGCTTCGGTGATGCCCAGATGTAGCGGCGCATCGGTCGCTTCGGAAAGTTGTTGATAGGCCGCGACAGTGAGGAACATGTCGGATGCTTTGACCGAGATTTTATAATCGTGAAAGCCAAGGTCATCTAGGATACGGGCATGGTCGAGCGCACTTTCGACCATAGCTTCAGGGCACGGCTCACCATATTTTTCCAGCAAGTGTTTTTCTAAGCTGCCGCCATTTACCCCGATGCGCATAGAGCAGCCATTCGCACGCGCAGCGTTGACGACCTCTTTAACGCGTTCCTCAGAGCCGATATTGCCCGGATTGATGCGCAAACAGGCCGCGCCTGCATCTGCTGCTTCGACACCGCGCTTATAATGGAAATGTATGTCGGCCACGATAGGCACGGGGCTTTCCCGGCAAATCTCATACATGGCGGCCGTGGAGGCCTCGGTTGGGCATGAGACGCGCACAATGTCTGCGCCGGCCTCTGCTGCGCGCTGAATTTGCGCGATGGTGGCTCCGGCATCCTCGGTCGGCGTGTTGGTCATGGTCTGCACGGCGATCGGCGCGTCCCCGCCAATCCAAACGTCGCCAACACGGATTTTACGCGACTTGCGCCGCGCGATGTTGCGCCACGGGCGAATATGATTGTGCATATGGCTCATCGCAATGTGCCCTCTAGACTATCTGTTGCCCCTCATCTGGCGTCAAAAGCAGGCAAAGACAAGGCTGGCACGTGGCCGCAGCATGATTTGTTGATTTGAAAAGGACGCTTAGCGGGTCGGTTTGCTATCGCCAAAAGCTGCCAGCGCTGGCGCGGCAATGGCTTGCGCATCTAGCGCGACAGCGTCAACACTCAGCGCATAAACGGCTGAACCGGCCTCTCCCATTGGGCCAATTTCAACATCGCCTACATTCCAGACAAATGCGCTGCCATCGCGGGCAGTGACAGTCCAGCCTGCGCCGATACGCGGGAAATATTCCTCGCCCGCCGCCATTTTGCGCGAGCGGAAGATTGTGCCATCTGCGCCGCGCACTTCCAGCCATCCAGCTTTTAGAGCGGTCAAACGCAGGGGTAATTGGGTCGCAAGTTCCTCGCGGTCAGCTGTTGCAAGTAAACTCTCGCGCGCGCCATTTACCGGCGTACCGGCTTCGGTAATGTCTGCGCCGCTAACTGATGCGCTTTGCGAGAACATCATGACGCCGCCGCCAACAGCGACAAGCAAAGCAGCGGCAGTGGCCGCATACAAAACGCCGCGAAGTTTTGTTGGCACAGTAATCGCTTGCGGCGCAGCAATATTTTCGTTCGAGGCCGCTTGCGATATGACGCCCGATTGCTCGGAAAACTTCTTGATAATCTCTTCAGATGGAAGCCCCAAAAAACCCGAATATGTACGTAGAAACGCACTTAAATAGCCTTTAGGTACGCCTGGAACATACATATCTTCTATATTTTGCAGGTAATTTTCGCGAACCAAAATCTTTGCAGATACGTCAGCCAGCGTCAGTCCACGCCCTTCGCGCACCTCGCGTAGCATATCTCCGACACGTATTTCTTCTACAACTGTTCCCTCGTCAGTCATCATTCCGTTCCGTTCACGTCCCTATATTCGGTTTTATCAACCAAACATGCAAAAATCCCGCCGATCCCAGAAACTAATGGTATCGACCTGCGCCTAAGACTTCAAGTGTCCTCGAGCACAATATCATTCTGCTTTGCTATAGCTAACAATTGGTTACGAAACGATCCGTTCGATGTAGGAAGTGCTTCTAGCACCGCCTTAGAGAAATCGGTTAGATTCATAGATCTAATCATGCGTTTTGTCGGTCCGACGGAGCCTGCAGACATGGAAAGCCCGCGAAACCCGATGGCCAGAAGTGCGAGGGCTTCCAGTGATTTACCCGCCGCCTCACCGCACACTGAAACCGGAATTCCTAATTTGTTACAGGTATCAGCGATCTGTTTTAGGAAGCTAAGCGCCGAGCGGGAAATCATATCGTACCGATCTGAGACACTTGGAACCATGCGGTCAGCGGCATGGAAGAATTGCATTAAATCATTCGTTCCGATGGAAATGAAGTCGGCGTGACCAGCCAAGGCATCAAGCTCAAACGCCAGCGAGGGCGATTCCAGCATTGCACCAACGGAGAGTTTTAGCGGAATGGGGTGGCCTTTGGATTTGGCCCATGTGATCTCTTCATCGAGCAGCGCCTTGGCCCGGTGGAATTCGCTGGCCACGGTGACCATTGGAAACATGATGGCGAGCGGACGCCCGGCGGCAGCGCGGATGAGCGCGCGCAATTGGCGGCGAAACAGCCCCTTCTTATCGAGCGCGAAGCGAATTGAGCGCCATCCCAACGCCGGATTTTCTTCCACGCTGATCGGATGAGACGTGAGCAGCTTATCCGCGCCAATATCGAGCGTACGGAACAAGACCACCCGCCCGCGCGCCGCATCCATGACATATGAATAAAGATCGGTCTGTTCTTGCAAGGTTGGCAGTTTTTCAGAAACGAGAAACTGGAACTCTGTACGGAACAGGCCAATGCCGTCCGCGCCGGTATCGCTGAGATGATCGACATCAAGGCGAAGTCCAGCGTTTAGCATCAAGCCGATTTCAACGCCGTCCTGTGTGACAGCTTTTTCATCGCGTAGCTGGCGGTAAATCTCTTGGCGCTGGGACAAAAGCCCCTCTCGCGAACGATAGGCCGTCAGGAGATTATCGTCTGGGCGCAGATGAACCTGACCAAGCTCGGCATCGACGATCATATCGTCGCCCGTTTCCAAAAGCGTCGTGACATGTTCAACGCCGCCAACGGTCGGGATACCGAGCGCGCGCGCAACAATGGCAGCATGCGAAGCGGCGGCTGGTTCTTCTAACACCAAGGCAGCGAGCCCTGCGCTGGCATATTCGAGCAATTCAGCCGGACCAAGACGGCGCGCCACCAAGACAGCACCGCGCGCATCTTCAATATGGCTATCACTATCTGCCCCGCCGAGGATGCGCAGCAAGCGGTTGTCCAAGTCTTCCAGATCATTCAGCCGCGCGCGCAGATAGGGGTCGCGCGCATTTTCCAGCTTGGCCCTGTGTTCACGACGGGCACGGTCAACGGCGGCTTCTGCGCTCAGGCCAGCTTTCACACCATCAGCCAAACGGGTCGCCCAACCCGGATCATTTGCAAGCATGCGATAGGCTTCCATAATGTCCATCGGGTCATCGCCAAGCTCGGTCGCATCCCCAGCCATCATATTGTCGATAGAGGCGCGCAATGTCTGCAAGGCCACAGCAAGGCGCAGTGTTTCCTCGTCAGGATCAGCGGAAAAGAAACGCGCCGCAGGTACGTCCGGATCATGGCGGCAGGCTTTGCCGATACCTAGCCCATTGCTAATCGTACGGCCACGCAAGGATTCCGGCTTGGTCGCGCGCTGGGCGGTTGTGCTGTAGCGATTGAGGTTTTCAGTATCAACGGCAACCACTTCGGCGATAACCATAGCAATGGTTTGCAGTGTCTCCACCTCGTCTTCATCATAAACGCGCTCAGTGCGGTTTTGCACAGTCAGCACGCCGATAACACGTCCGCCGCGAAGGATCGGCACACCGAGAAAGGCGTGATATGGGTCTTCACCTGTCTCAGGGCGATAGGAGAAGTTTGGATGGCGCGGCGCATCCTGAATGGCGAGCGGTTCGGCAGTTAAGTTGATTTGGCCAACCAGCCCTTCATCGAGCTTTAGCCGCGTGGAGGCCACCGCTTCAATGCGCAGGCCTTCGGTGGCGACGAGTTCCAGCTCGCTGTTTTGGGTGCGCAGATAGATTGAGCACACATCGGCGACCATCGTTCCGGCAATGAGTTGGACGACCTTATCGAGGCGTTCACGCCCTCCCTCGCCGCGCGCCATGACATCGCGCAGTCTATTTAGCAAAAGCCGAGGAGAGGAAAAGCCTTGTGACATTTATCAGTCTGCGTCCAATCCGAAGGCCGTGTGCAAGGCGCGCACGGCCAGTTCTGTGTAAGCTGCTTCGATCAGAACCGACACTTTGATCTCAGAGGTTGAAATAACGCCGATATTGATCCCCTTTTCATAGAGCGCCTGAAACATGGTTTCAGCTACACCGGTATGGCTTTTCATACCAATGCCGACAATTGAAATTTTCGCGACATCGGTTTTAACCTCGATCTCTTCATAAGCGATCTCATCACGCGCTTTGGCAAGGGCCGCCTCAGCTAAACCACTGTCCTTAGAGGTGCAGGTGAACACCATATTGGCCCGGCCCGGCCCGCGCGCATTCGCCTGAACGATCATATCTACATTGACCCCGGCGGCGGCGAGCAATGAGAAGATGCGCGCCGCCATGCCCGGCGTGTCAGAAATACCAAATAGCGTGACCTTTGCCTCGTCGCGCGAATAGGCGACGCCGCTGACAACTTGTTTTTCCAAAATGTTTTCCTCGTCACATACTAATGTTCCAGAACTGTCCTCAGAGCCCGGTGCGGCGAAACTCGACAGCACACGGATCGGGACATTGTGATTCATCGCCAGCTCTACAGAGCGGGTCTGCAAGACTTTGGCACCAAGCGACGCCATTTCAAGCATTTCCTCATAGGAGATTTTCGGGATGCGCTGCGCCTTGGCGACAATGCGCGGATCGGTGGTATAGACCCCGTCTACATCGGTGTAGATATCGCAAGAAGTCGCGCCGATCGCCGCAGCAACGGCAACTGCGCTCGTATCTGATCCGCCGCGCCCAAGCGTTGCGACGCGCTTTTCATCGGTGATGCCCTGAAAGCCGGCAATGACCGCGATCTCACCGGCATCGACAGAGGCTGGCAAATCATCGCCGTCAAAGCCTTGAATACGCGCCTTGCCATGCGCCTGATTGGTCTTCATCGCCAATTGCCAGCCAAGCCAGCTGCGCGCTTTTAAGCCGCGTTTGCGTAAGGCGAGCGCGAGCAATCCACTCGTCACTTGCTCACCTGAGGAGACGACGACATCATACTCGTCATCGAAGTCTTCGCCTGTCAGTGCCTCTCCAGCCGCGCCGCGCGCAAAGCCAACGAGCTTGTTCGTTTCCCCTGCCATGGCAGACACGATGACAGCCAGACCATCACCCTTTTCGGCTCGCGCAGCCACAACATCGGCGACATGCGCAATACGGTCCAAGTCAGCGACCGACGTTCCGCCAAATTTTAATACTGTGCGCGCCATTGTCGCCTCGCCAAAAACTACCCATCTATGAGAGATAGATACCTTTTAGAGCTTGCAGGCTCGCTCGCAAACAGGAATGTCTCAGCAAAATGGCCAAAACCGCTCAATCTGCACAAAAATCGCCCAATACGCCTAGTATTGACCCAGATGAGGTCGCCAAATTCACGGCGATGGCGGATGAATGGTGGGACCCGAAAGGCAAGTTTCGCCCGCTTCACAAGTTCAATCCGGTACGCCTTGGCTTCATTCGCCAGCAAATCGAAGCACATTTCGGGCTGGAGACCGGTAAAAAGCGACCTTTTGAGGGGCTGACCGGCCTCGATATTGGCTGCGGCGGCGGCCTTGTCAGCGAGCCAATGGCGCGCCTTGGCCTGTCCATGACCAGCGTTGACGCCTCCGAAGCGAACA
>CAZXTI010000015.1:0-14365 GCA_964643565.1 uncultured Hyphomonas sp.
GGCGAGAATATGCCCATCGCTGCCGGGGTGAGCGTAGAAGACATCACATTGGGCGGCGTGGCGGGCTTGAAGCTGACACCGGCAGACGCCGCGCCGGGGCGCACGCTCCTATATTTTCATGGCGGCGGCTATTGCATTGGCAGCTCGCTATCGCATCGCTCTATGGTGTCTGAGATTGCCAAGTCCTTGAAAGCGACAACCTATTCAATGGATTATCGCATGGCGCCTGAGGCTCCGTTTCCGGCCGCCGTTGACGATGGCTTGGCGAGCTATAAGGCACTGCTCGATATGGGCGTCGCGCCAGATAAGCTCTTGATTTCTGGCGACAGCGCTGGGGGTGGGCTAACGCTCGCAACAACGCTAAGCGCGCGCGATGCAGGGCTGCCGCTTCCGGCGGGCATCCTGCCGCTCTCCCCATGGGCTAATCTGGCAAATGAGGGAGCAAGTTACGCCACCAAAGCGGAGACAGAATTTATCGTAGAGCTGGACGGCTTAAACGATATGGCTGGTGCTTATCTAGGAGAGGCGAGCGCCTCCAATCCGCTGGCGTCCCCGCTCATGGCTGACCTTGCTGGCCTGCCGCCAATGCTTATCCAAGTTGGTTCAGAAGAAGTGCTCCTCTCAGATAGCACCGTGCTGGCGGCCCGTGCAGGCGAAGCGAAAGTCCCGGTTACGCTGGAAATCTGGCCGGACATGCCTCACGTCTTCCAGTTCTTCTATCCACTGCTCACCGATGCACAAACCGCTGTTGCGCGGATGGGCGTGTGGACCGAGGAATTATTGCGCGCTTAAGTTAGACTCCGTTTTTTCATATGAAATACAAGGCGCGTTCATCGCATTGCTGATTTGTGTGTTGCGTCTGCAGTTTATCTGCGTAGAGTTCATCGCAAAACAATATGAGGATTTCTCAAATGCGTAAGATCATTGCTTCTGTTGCTGTGCTTGGCCTATTGGCGGGCTTTGGACATGCTCAATCACCCGATACGAATGAGGAGGCATCTGTGACGGCCCCAACTGATCCGCATATTTGGCTAGAAGATGTTGAAGGCGAGCAATCGCTAAGCTGGGTACGTGCCCAGAATGAGCGCTCCTTGAAAGTGCTGGAGGGCGACAAGCGCTTTGCCAAGCTCAAGGCGGACGCAGAAGAAATCGTCAACGCAACAGACCGTATTCCATATGGCTCGATCCGTGACGGCATGGTGTATAATTTCTGGCAGGACAAAACCAATGTGCGCGGACTTTGGCGGCGCACCTCATTGGAAGACTATGTCACCGACGCGCCCGCATGGGAAACCGTGATCGATTTTGATGCGCTCTCGAAAGCAGAAGGCGCAAACTGGGTCTATAAAGGTTCTAACTGTTTCAAACCCAAAGGCGCAGACCAAACGCTTTGCATGGTTTCCCTCTCAGATGGCGGTAAGGATGCGGTCAGCCAGCGCGAGTTTAACCTCGACACGAAAAGCTGGGTCGAAGACGGCTTCCAGACCCCTGAAGCCAAGCAGAATGTAAGCTGGCTCGATCAAGACACATTGCTCATCGCAACCGATTGGGGCGGGGATGGCTCGACCCTAAACGAGTCCGGCTATGCCTCAATCGTCAAACGCTGGACACGCGGCACGCCGCTGGAAAGTGCCAAGACCGTCTTTACCAGCAAGAAGACCGATGTGTTCACAGGCGGCATCCGCATTGAGCTTGATGATGGGCGCAATCTCGGCGCGGTTTATAATGCCGATACATTCTTCACCTCGAAAAGCTATATGTTGCGCGAGGACGGCGAGCCGGTCGAAATGCCGTTGCCGCTCAAGTCCGATCTTGGCGAAGTCTATAAAGGCCAGATGCTTATCTCGCTGCAAGAAGACTGGGCACCAGAAGGCCAAGCAGGCAGCTTCAAATCCGGCGACCTCGTTTCCTTTGATATGAACGCCTATCTGGAAAATTATGAGCTGCCGACAGTCGAGCTCGTTTTTCGCCCGACCAGTCGTCAGAGCCTTGCAGGTGTGTCGCGTGCAGGCGAGGCGGCCCTGATCTCGATCAATGATAATGTCGTTGGCAAAGTGCTAAAGCTTGAGCGCACTGACGGGGCGTGGACAACCAGCGCGGTTGAGCTTCCCGGAAGCGGTCATGCGCGCCTGTCTTTTGCCGACAAGGACTCAGACACGGTGTTGATCAATTATGAAGGCTTCCTAACGCCGGATTCGCTCTTGTATTACTCCGTTGAGAGCGGCGAAGTTGCGACGTTAAAATCAATCCCGGCGCGCTTTGATGCCAGCGGTTTGACCGTGCGCCAGCTTGAGGCGACCTCGAAAGATGGCACCAAGGTTCCGTATTTCGTTGTTCACCGCAAAGACATTAAGTTTGATGGCAAGACGCCAACGCTTCTGAATGCGTATGGCGGTTTCCAAATCTCTCGCACGCCGTTTTATTCCGGCATGATTGGCAAGCTCTGGCTTGAGCAGGGCGGCGCGTTCGCCTTGGCCAATATACGCGGCGGCGGCGAGTTTGGCCCAGCTTGGCATCAGGCAGGCCTGAAGCAAAACCGCCAACGCATCTATGATGATTTCATTGCAGTGGGTGAAGCGCTGATCGCTGAGAGAATCACCAGCCCGCGCCATCTGGGCATAATGGGCGGCTCTAATGGCGGCCTGCTGATGGGTGTGATGCTCAACCAGCGCCCGGACCTTTGGAATGCGGTCGTCGTACAAGTGCCGCTGCTCGATATGCTGCGCTATCACAAACTCTTGGCGGGTGCGTCATGGATTGGCGAATATGGCGATCCGGACATCCCCGAAGAGCGGGCTTTCCTTGAGAAAATCTCGCCCTATCATAATTTCGATGCGGACGCGAACTATCCCGCACCCTTCTTCGTGACCTCAACAAAAGATGACCGCGTCCACCCTGGTCATGCGCGGAAAATGGCGAAACTCTTTGAGGAGGCTGGGAAGACATTCTTCTATTATGAGAATATTGACGGTGGCCATTCAGCTGCAGCAAACTTGCAAGAATCAGCAAGACGGTCCGCGCTTGAATATCTCTATCTGACCCGGCGTCTTGATCCGGCTTTATCTCGGCAAGTTTTACCGGGTAGAGTCGTAAATAGCGGCACAGTGCCTAAACCGGCTGGCGGCAGCTAAGACAAAGCGAATATTTGCAATCATGGCCGCCGGGAGAGATCTCGGCGGCTTTGCATCATAAGCGACGGACGCCGCACCTATATCGGAGACCTTGAGATGTTACAAAAACTTGCCCTTTGCCTTGCTATGTCCCTGTCATTGTCTCCGTCGATTTTGGCGCAGGAGGAAGCGCCTAAAGATGCGCGCGTTGCCATTTCTGCGCTTGAGTTCCTTGTCGGAAATTGGGCAGGACCCGGCACAAGTTACCGCACGAACGGCACGCAAACACATTATCATGATACGGAATATGTCCGTTTCGATCTCGACCAAAAAGTATTGCTCATCAATGCCGCCGGGCAGGATGATGATGGCGGCACGATTTATGCGCTTCACACAATCATCTATTATGATGTTGACGCGGGACATTATATCTACACGCCGTATTCGGGCCGTGCCCCGCGCAGCTTTCACTGCCAACTGGAAGACAGCCCAAAACTCCTCTGCTTAAATGCGGCAGAAGACTATCGGCTCACTTTTCAGCGTTTGCCCGATGGTCAATGGAATGAGTTCGGTGAACGCCTCGCAGATGGCGCATGGTCAAAGTCCTTTGAGACAATCCTATTACCCGCCGAACCGGCGCCAGAAACAGATTAAGTTCCGGCTGCCAGCTTTAAGGATCGACATGCTCGCTCAATGCTTGCTGGCGCTCTTCTCTTGTCATCAGCGACAAGACCAGAAAAGTAACATCCCTGATTTCCAAGCTCTGCTCAGTTGACCCGCTGACGGGGCGTATCGCTAGAAAATCAACACCCTGATCCTGGCTCGCTGAGGGGACTTCATAGTCGAAGACATGCTGGCCATATTCTGAGGCAAGCTCAAATTGCTGCCAACCAGAGCTGCCTTCTGGTCCGGAATAATAATTCATTTCAAAAGCGCCGCCATTTCCTGTGCCGCGTGCCTCGATCAATATCTTTATCCGGTTACCTGAAAACACACCTTCGATATCTGGTGCGAGGCGGAAGTGCGGTCCAATATCTGGCGAGGGGGGGTAGACTGTATCGCTTGGTGCGGAGAGGCTCAGAATATAATCGGCCTCTGCTTGGCAAGCGGCCTTCTCAAGATAATCATTGGTTACAAAGCGGTTCAATTGCACGCCGTTGATCGGTATCACCTTATAGTAAGTGCTGGACACGCTGATTGAGCCTGTTGGGCAGGTTTCTGGTGGTCGCCAAGCAGCGATGGCGACCATTGCAACGGCAATCAATGCCACCAAGGGGAAAAACACTCTATCAGTCATTCAGCGCCGTATCATTTTATTGCCAAGTATCTTTCCACCTGATAGCAAATTTAAAGCCGCTTTGGCGAGCTGAAACTGGGGGCATAAGTTAGAGTTGGGTATATAATGACGAACACTGCACTGCTGCGCCGGGCGCGCGAAGCGAAAGCATGGCTGATGGATGCGTGCTTTCCTCTTTGGGCTGAACGCGGGGTTGTCGCTGGTGGCTTTCTGGAGGTGCTTGATCTGCAGCATCATCCAGTTGAAGACAATGAGGTGCGCGTGAGGGTGCAGGCGCGCCAGACTTATGTTTATGCCGAAGCGCTAAAGCTTGGGTGGAAACCATTGCGGGCGCAAAGCCTTATACAACTTGGATTGAACACGCTTCAGACCGCGTGTTGGCGCGAAGACGGTCTGTTCGGGCGTCGACTTGATTTGGACACCGGCACGTTGTGCGACGATACTGCTGACCTCTATGACACGGCGTTTGCGCTCTATGCGATGGCATCAGCGCGCGCTGCAGAACCAGCACAAGCCGACAATATGATCGCGCGGACCTGTTCTGCAATTGCCGCCCAATTAGAAGACCCTAGCGGCGGATATAAAGAAAGCCTGCCGCCGCCTGAGTACCGCAAACAAAACCCGCATATGCACCTGTTCGAAGCAAGCTTGGCGCTTATCTCGGCAACAGGGGATAGCGAACATATAACACGCGCCAAATCTCTAAATGCGCTCTGTGAGGCGCGCTTCATTGACCCGAAAACGGGCACACTTGGCGAATATTTTACGCGTGGGGATTGGCAAACTCCGCAAGGGGAACCGGGCGAGATCGTCGAACCGGGCCACCATTTCGAATGGGTATGGCTCTTGTGCGAATTTGCGCGCAAGACAGGCGGGGCTAATTTAGAAAATGCCAAACGGCTCTATGCGTTTGCATGCAATACGCTGGATGCGGACGGACGCGCGATACAAAGCTGCACACGCGCGGGTGTGCCAAAAGATGCCTCCCGCCGCACATGGCCGCAAACCGAAGCGTTAAAAGCGCACCTTGCAATGTGGAAGGCCGGGGACGAGGATGCGGCAGCACGCGCCGTGACAAGTTTTGATATTCTTATGGACGAATATCTGACGCCCGCAGGTGGCTGGATTGATCACTATGACAGTGATGGCCAAGTGCTCGCCAAAGATATGCCAGCCTCAACGGGCTATCATGTTGTGCTGGCATTTATAGAGCTTATCAACACCGTTGGGGCTTGATCATTTCAATGCTTGCCCCCAAACAAGCCAGATAGAAGACTGCCTTTAAAAGGAATTACGATGCCGACACTCGCACTCATCCGTCATGGCCAAAGCCAATGGAATCTCGAAAATCGCTTTACTGGCTGGTGGGATGTTGATCTCACGGAAAAAGGCGAGGCAGAAGCCAAGCGCGCCGGCGAACTTCTCAAAGCATCTGACATCGCATTTTCAGCCGCCTATGTCAGCGTACAAACGCGCGCCATCCGGACGCTATGGCTCGCGCTTGCTGAAATGGACCAATGCTGGCTGCCGGTCACGCGCGACTGGCATTTAAACGAGCGTCACTATGGCGGTCTCACCGGGCTGAACAAAGCAGAGACCGCAGACAAGCACGGCGCAGAGCAAGTCCACATTTGGCGACGCTCTTATGATACCCCGCCGCCTGTCATGGAAAAGGGCGCGCAATATGACCCGTCAGTGGACCCGCGCTATGCTGGTCTTGACGTGCCGATGACGGAGAGCCTGAAACTCACATTGGAGCGCGTCCTTCCTTATTGGAAAGAAGCGATCGCGCCGGAACTTGTCAGCGGCCAGAACTTGTTGATCGCTGCACACGGAAACTCCCTGCGCGCGCTCGTCAAGCATCTCTTCAATGTGCCTGACGAGGTGATTACAGGCGTCGAGATCCCGACGGGCAATCCGCTCCTGATTGAACTTGATGACAATCTGAAACCGACATCTGCATCTTATTTGGACAAGGCGCGCGCCAAAGACCTGCCAGCTTTGCCTTAGACGGGGATGCGTTTGGTCATCGACACAAAACCTCCGGTGTGTGCATGAGCGCCGCATTTGACTATCAGAACATGGCCGATGCGATCGACCTTGCCAAAGCGCAGCAGGGAAAGACCGGAAAAAACCCATCCGTAGGCTGTGTTATTATGTCTGCAGATGGTGTCCGGATCGCGGCCGGTGTAACCCAATCCGGCGGAACACCCCATGCCGAAGAAGCAGCGCTTGCAAACCTGCCAGGCGGGGCGGCAAAGGGGGGCACGGCCTATGTCACGCTGGAACCATGCCGCGAACGCTCGGCGGGCGGATTGTCTTGCTCTGAGCGCTTGCTGGAGGCGGGTATTGCGCGTCTTGTTTGCGCCGTTGCGGACCGGCATCCGAAAGGCTCCGGCGGGTTCGCCCGGCTTATCAATGCGGGCGTTCAGGTCGAAATCGGCCTTATGAGCGAAGAAGCAGGATTGCTTTATAAGGATTTTTTCGCCAGCTTCTAGATAGTTGCATTGATGAAACAGTCCGCAATTCTTTACAAAAACGACCGATTTCCGGCTATTTCTTTAGGGTCTTGTAAAGCCCTTTCTGAGACGCTGGCCCTGAAAGCGGGGTACATTCTTATGAAACCGGCGTTTAAAAAAGACGATTTGCACTCAGTTGATATGCAAGATGGGTCCACAATGAGTTTGGCAGAATTGCTTCAGGATAGACACGCATCGGTCGGCGATGATGATGAGATGCGCTCTGTTGAAGTCGTGACCGGCTTCGACGACACTGTGCGCTGGCCCTTGTGGAAAACCGGGGCGCTTATTATCAGTGTTTGCCTCACCTTCTGGATAGGGGTGGCGGCTCTAATTATGTATGCGACCGGCTGAGCCAGCTTACAATTTACACATGAACGCGCCATAGTGACCGCCAGCTTGATGGAGGCGTTATAATGCGTGTTGCGGTTATTGGCGCAAGCGGCGGTATTGGGCAGGCTTTGTGCTGCGCGTTTGCGAATCAGAAACCCACGCATCAGCTATATGCCGTCTCGCGCTCGGGGGATGTGCTGAAAGGGACGGGCATCACCCCATTGCGGCTCGATTTGCAGGACGAAGGAAGTATCAGCGCCGCAGCCGAGCAGATTAAAAGCGACGGTCCTTTGGACATGGTGTTGGTCGCCACGGGGCTGCTGACCGATCAGACACGCGGGATCACCCCTGAAAAAACACTCCGTCATCAAAGCGCAGAAGCGTTCGCCCATGTTTTCGCTGTGAACACATTTGGCCCGGCCTTGATCGCCAAACATTTCTTGCCCTTGCTGGCGCGCAAGCAACGCGTCGTTTTTGCAGCGCTCTCTGCGCGCGTCGGTTCAATCTCGGATAATCGACTTGGCGGTTGGCATGCTTATCGCGCCTCAAAGGCGGCGCTCAATATGCTGATCAAAACTTATGCGCTTGAAGTCGGGCGGCAAAATGATCAAGCCGTGATTGTCGGTCTGCACCCCGGCACCGTTGCAACCGATCTTTCGGCTGACTTTACCGGCAGCTCTGGTCGCACGGTTTTCAGCGCGGATCAGTCCGCCCTCTATTTGCTGGATGTATTGGCTGGGCTAAACGCAAAGGATAGCGGCAAGGTTTTCGACTGGGCAGGCAAGGAAATTCCAGCTTAAGCCCCCGCAAACATCCCACTCTAAAAAGCACATCCCACAAGGCCCGCAATGGGATTCCCACTTACCAAAACGGGCGCCCCAAAGAGCGCCCGTTTCGATAGGTTAGAAAAAAAGGAAAGGCGCGCTATTCGACGCCTTCACCCTTGAGCATTATGGAGTTACCATCCTCGGTATCCGGGTCACCATTCTTCTTATGCATGGCCAGCACAACACCAGAGAGTGCGATCACCGCGATCACATTTGGAAGCACCATAGAAGCATTCGCAATATCACCAAATCGCCAAATAAAACTGACAGGGAAGGTAGTACCTACAAAGATCAAGACCACCCATATATATCGGATGGGCTTCGTGACCCATTCGCCAACAATGTAGGTTGCAGCCTGCTCAGCGTAGTAAGACCACCCTAGGATGGTGGTGAATGCAAACAAGGCTAAGCAGATGGTTACAAAAACCCCTCCTATATTACCGGGAAGAGCACGGTTAAAGGCTTCATTTGTTATGGCAGCAGAGTCCAGGCCGCTTGCCTGAAACACATATTGCGTGGTTTCGCCAACACCAGCGGCGATCAGGTCGGGGTTTGTCTCCCAAGTGCCCGTCGTTGAGAGAATAACCAGCGCCGTCATTGTGCAGATAATGAGCGTGTCGATAAACACACCAATCATCGCAATCTCACCCTGTACAGTTGGATTTTTTGTGTGCGCTGCAGCGTGCGCAATAGGGGCAGACCCTTGCCCGGCTTCATTAGAGAAAAGTCCCCGTGCGACGCCTTCACGGATGGCGAATAATACAGCGTAACCCGCCAGTCCACCAGCAGCTTCCTGTAAGCCAAATGCTGACTTGAAGATCATGATAAATGCAGCCGGAACATTCTCAAAGTTTAAAATCAAAGCGATGAAAGCTACAAGAATGTAAAGCCCCGCCATGACGGGAACGACCTTACCTGCAACACTGCCAATAGATTTGATGCCGCCAATAATAACCGCAAATGTCAAAATCGCGATAACAAGACCAATGCTCCAATTCGGCAGAGCAAGCCCAAAAAGGCGATCCGCATCAAATATAACAGCCTGTGTAATTGAGTTCGATTGAATCATACCTCCGGTAACAGCCGCCGAGAACATGCAACCCAGACAGAACAAGACACCCAGCCAAGCCCAATTTTTGCCTAAGCCGTTTTTAATGTAATACATCGGGCCGCCATTGATTCGGCCATTGGAGTCTTTTTCGCGGTATTTGATAGCGAGTGAACTTTCCGCGAACGCGAGCGCCATTCCAAAAAAGGCGGTCACCCACATCCAGAAAATTGCCCCCGGTCCGCCCACTGATATGGCGGTGGCAACACCAGCAAGATTTCCAGTACCTACTTGTCCGGAAAGGGCTGTGGATAAGGCTTGCCAGGGCGTAATTGTATTTGGATCGCCATCCCCTTTGCGCCCCGCCCAGACCTCACCAAGAGCTGGCCCAAGGCGTCTGATAGGTCTAAAGCCCAATCTGATCATGAAGTAGAGACCAGCCCCAAGGAGTAGAACCGCAATCGGGCCAAATGGGAGGATCTTTGCGCCGTACCAGCTGCCTCCCCAGAGAAAATTACTGATTTCGATTATGAAGGTTTGTAAAGCTTCCATTAATTCCAGCCCTTGTTTGCTAGCCCAGTTAAACGACAGACCATAAGGGCTCGCGGGGAGATGTGAAGCATTTCCTGCCAGTTTCCTGCATGATTTCGCTCGAATGTTACCTCAAAGCCCGTATTAAGATGCCATTTGGCTGCGTGAAACTGGCAAATCTGCTTGCGAATAAGCGCCAGCTTCCGCCATAAGTGTAGCGGGGCTTTTTCAGGCTTTCATTGATTCTCAATTCTGGTCGTCAAAGGGGCGTTCATGGATATTGTCGCATTTATTACGGAGAAGCTCCAAGAGCTTCCTAATATCGCAATAGAGTTCGCGCCCAAGATTTTACTGGCGCTAATTATCTTCTTTATCGGCCGCGCCATTGTGCGCCGCTTATCGAACGCCACTGTTTCGGCTTCTGAGCGGGTGGAAACAATCGACGCGACATTAGCGCGCTTTTTTGGTTCGATGGTTCTGTTTGCAGGCATGGCTGCGGTGTTTATCGCTGCACTATCGGCGCTGAACATTCCACTTGGTTTCCTGGCGTCGATCGTTGCGGCCATGATGCTAGCACTTGGATTTGCCCTGCAGGATACGCTCGGCGATGTGGCAAGCGGTGTCATGCTAGTGCTCTTTCGCCCCTATAAGGTTGGCGATGAAGTTGAGCTCAACGGTGAGCGCGGGGTTGTTGTCGAGCTTGGCTTGTTCACAACGCGGCTGGTAACGCGCGATAATATTGAGTTTGTTGTCGGAAATTCCGCCGCATTCGGGAATACAATCAAGAATTTCTATGAGTTTGGAGATCGCCGCCTCGATTTGGATTATGGCGTCAGCTACGATGCTGACCTCGGCAAATCCATTGACGCGATTATCTCTGCAACTGAAAGCGATGACCGTATTCGCCGCGATGGGGACCAGGCGCCATGGGCCAAGGTCGTTGCGCTCGGCGATAGCGCCGTTGTCATCCAGCTACGCATCTGGTGCGATGCTGATGAGCTACGCAATGTCCAGATGGATATGCATGCGCGTGTGAAAACCGCGCTGGATGCTGCTGGCATCGAAATCCCTTACGAACACAATATGATTATTCCAATGAAGGTGAGCGCCAATGCTTAATCCATTTCTCTCAGTCGCAACTGCACCGCCACTTGAATTCACCGCCGAAGGCTTGATGGCCTCAGCGACCTATTATGGTAATTCCGCGCTGCAAACGATCATTCTGTTCGCGCCGAAACTCCTGCTTGCGGGTCTCGTACTGTGGATTGGTTCTCGCATTGCGACCCGCATTTATGGCTGGACGCTGAAATCTGTCACGTCCTCAGGCAAGATCGATACAACGCTCGGCACATTTGCGGCCTCTATGGTGCGCTATGCGATTCTGGCAGCCGTGATCCTGACAGCCGTTTCGATTATCGGGGTCAATGTCGCGTCAATCTTTGTCGTCTTCTCGGCGATGACTTTGGCGATTGGTTTGGCGCTGCAAGGCTCAATGGGCAATGTCGCTGCGGGCCTCGTACTGATCATTTTGCGTCCCTATAAGGTCGGCGATTATGTCGAGCTGGTCGGCAATGAAGGCACGGTTGAAGACATCAATATTTTCGTTACAACGCTTCGCACGGTCGATAATATCAAGATCATTTTGTCGAACGGTGATGTACGTTCCAACACGATCCGAAACCTGACCACGCTGGGCAGCCGCCGCGTTGATATCGATTTCGGCATTGATTATGGCGACGATGTTGCCAAAGCCATCCAGATCATAACTGACACAGCCGCCAAACATCCAAACGTGGACACAGCCAAAGCGGCTCCGTGGGCAAAAGTATCCTGTTTGAATGACTCATCGGTCGATATCCAAATGCGCGTCTGGTGCCATCCCGACCATTACTGGGATGTCCGCTTTGATCTTTTGCGCTCCGTCAAAGAAGCCTTTGATGCAGGTGGTATCTCAATTCCATACCCACACGTGGTGGAAATTGAGAAAGCTTAGCCACGCGCTAAAACAGGCAAAATTTATCTCGACCGGGTCATGAAAACAGCCTAAATCCTGTTCATGACCCGGACAGAAAAAACACTGATCGAAACACTCGAAGCGCTAAGCGAGGCTGCGCCTGAAGAGGGCCTCTCGCTCGGCGCTATGCGTGATGGATTAAATCAAAGCGCGTTCGGGGCCATGCTCATCGTACTCGCCTTGCCGGTGTCGATCCCGTTTCTTTATGGCATCCCGCAAATCGTATCGGTGCCGATGATGGCGCTTGCGGGCCAAATGGTGATGGGCAGAAAAGAGCCATGGCTGCCACAAAAAATGGCTGGCCGCATGATGAGTAAATCAGCGCTAACGCAGATCTCCGGCGGCGCGCGCAAATGGTTTGGCTGGGTCGAGCGGTTGGCCCGTCCGCGCTTGCAATTTCTTGCCAGTAAACCGGCTGAACGCATTATCGGTCTTTTGCTTCTGGTGTTTTGCGCGTCCATTTTGGTGCCGCTCCCATTGACCAATACAGTGCCGGGCATTGCTGTTGCCATTGTTGGCTTTGGCCTGCTGGCAAAGGATGGACTTCTGATTATTCCCGGCCTGATCCTTGGTGCAGGATGGGTCACCGGATTGCTCATTTTTGGACAAAAACTCTCCATCATTTTAAAGGATTTTATCTCAGCTCTGTTCTAGGATGCTTACATGTTATCGGTTCTTGATCTCTTTCGTATTGGTATTGGCCCGTCCAGCTCTCACACGGTCGGCCCGATCCGGATCGCAGCGCGCTTTGTTCAGCGCTTGGCAAGGTATGGCAAACTGGACGCGGTCACGCGCGTGGAGGTCGAGCTGCAAGGCTCGCTCGCGCTGACAGGGGCAGGCCACGCTACACCAAAAGCCGTTCTGCTCGGACTGATGGGCCTGGCGCCTGAAACACTCGACCCTGAAGACGCTGAAGCGCGTGTCGCACAAACGCATGCCGCAAAAACCATTGCGCTGAACGGTACGCAAAAAATCAATTTCGATCCGGAAGTTGATATTGTCTTTGCCTATGACGTGCTCCCGAAGCTGCATCCAAACGGGATGAAGATGATCGCTTATGATGCAGGCGGGGCCGTGTTGGAGGCGCGCACCTATTATTCAACGGGCGGCGGCTTTGTCGCCTCAGAAGCGCAATTGCTTAAGCCTGTCAAAGACGACCTTATAAGCGTGGGGAAAGATGTCCCGTTCAAATTTGGATCTGCCGCTGAATTGCTCGCCATTTGCGCCGATAAGAATATGGATATTCATGATCTCGTGCTGGCAAATGAAGATGCGAAACGCGCGCGCGCGAAGACGGAAACAGCGCTCGACCGCATTGCGGATGTGATGATGGCCTGCATTGATCGCGGGTTGGAAACAGAAGGGATCCTTCCGGGCGGCTTGGACGTTAAGCGCCGCGCGCCCGGGATTTGGCAGAAGCTCCGCAATGAACCTCAATCAAACGAGCGCGAACAATTGTTCGACTGGCTGAACGTCTATGCAATGGCGGTCAACGAAGAAAACGCAAATGGCGGCCAAGTTGTTACCGCGCCGACAAATGGTGCGGCAGGCATCATTCCTGCAATCATACGCCACTATTGTTCTGAACCTTCAAGCCAAGCAGAAAACCGGCGCAAATTCCTGCTGACATCTGGCGCGATCGGATTGCTTTATAAGCAGCGCGCGTCCATCTCTGGCGCTGAAATGGGCTGTCAGGGCGAGGTTGGTGTGGCGTGTTCCATGGCGGCAGGCGGGCTTGCGGCAGTGTGGGGGGCAACGCCTTTGCAAGTGGCCAGCGCAGCAGAGATCGGCATGGAGCATAATCTCGGTCTGACTTGCGACCCCGTTGGCGGGCTTGTTCAAATCCCGTGCATCGAGCGAAATGCCATTGGGTCCGTGAAAGCGGTGAATGCTGCGCGTCTGGCGCTACACGCCGCCGACCAGATGAAAGTCTCCCTCGATCAAGTGATCGAAACCATGCGCCAAACGGGCTTGGACATGTCGGCCAAATACAAAGAGACGAGCCAAGGCGGATTGGCTGTGAATGTCGTTGAGTGTTGAGCGCGCCTTTAATCTCCTAAAAAGCTGCACACAAAGAAAAAGACTGATCTCTCAAATGAAAGATCAGTCTTAGTCAATTCCAATCCATACATTTCGCAGGCGGGGTGGGCGGCGAAAAAGGAACACATCACATTTTAAGGGGAGGGAGGGCGTGAGGCGTCCGTGAATTGGAAGTTCTTTTGTCAGTCGTGTCGATTTACATATGCCTGCTTGTTGACCCACAAGCCAATCAAGTCAGATCACGAGCGCGCGCGTTCGTGTTATCTACCTCTTTTAGGTGTGCCCAATCGGTCGCATTGCCTGCGCCGTGCGTCTTTGCAACACTCAGCTCATGAAAGCGCGGGTCCTCTCTCTGTCCGGTCCATCATGGCCAATTCTGGCTATTTTGGCCTCTCTTGCTATGCTTGCGGGCGCGCATGCATTTGAAGAAATTGCTAAAATGGCACCGTGTCCGCTGTGTTTGCGCCAGCGTGATGTCTACTGGGCGGCGATTGCAATGGCGCTGGTTGGCTTGGTTTGGTGGCAACGCCGTCCGGCCAATCGCTATCTCGTGGCGTTGAATGTCATGCTGGGACTGGTTTTCTTCACTGGCGCGATCGTTGCCACTTATCATGCCGGCGTCGAGTGGAAGTTTTGGGAAGGCCCG
>CAZXTI010000016.1:0-11389 GCA_964643565.1 uncultured Hyphomonas sp.
AAGGCCAAGAGCTTTCTCCGCAAATGATCAAGGACATGTCGTTGATTACAAACCCGCGTGTCAGCGATATGCGGCGCGGGATCGTCTTAATGTCTATTGCTGTCGCTTTTTGCCTCATCGGCCTTATCAACCTGGCTGTGCATGACGGTAGATCGACGGTCGAAATTTTCAGTGTTGCCGTTTTTCCGGGCATGATTGGACTGGCTTATATCGCGCTTTGGCGCTTTGGATATGACAACGCGTAGTTGGCTGAGTAGGGGTGGAAACTGATCTCGATCTTGCTGCGCGGGCCTCTAAGGGGGATCGTAAAGCCTTCAGTGAACTGGTGCGCCGTCATCAGCCGACCGTGCGGGGTATGACACGGCGGTTGAGCGGCGGGCATCAGGCTGACGCTGACGATCTTAGCCAAGCTGCATTTCTCAAAGCTTGGTCGCAGATCGGGAGTTTTGCCGGCGGCACATTTCGAAGCTGGGTTTGTACGATCGCCTACCGAGAATTTTTGCAAGCTAGCCGGAAAGGCAAAGCGAATGACCGCATAGTAGACGCCGCCAAAGTGTTCTCTCTTGAACGCTATCAAAGCGAGAAAAAGGGAGCTGAATACGATTTGAGCACAGCTTTAGCCGATCTGCCCGATGAACAGCGCATCGCAATCGTGTTGAATATTTCCGCCGGTCTTAGCCATGCTGAGGTCGCGGCTGCAACAGGATGGCCGCTTGGTACGGTGAAAACACATATTTCGCGCGGGAAAAAAGTTTTGCAGGAGCGCTTGAGAGACTATGATGTTGCGTAAGAGGAGTTTGTGCCATGGCGCATGACAAAATCGAAGAAATACTGGCCAAGCGTTTTGAGAGCGAGGATAAGGTGCTGCGCGCCGATGGTCCGGCTTTCATCGAGAATGTCGATCGTAAGGTCACAAAGCAAATATGGACGCGGCGCTCGGTTCTGGGGGCGGCTATTCTCATTGGCGGTGTGTTTACAGCTGCCAGTGCGCCCGGCCTATTTGCAGAAATTGCGCAGTACGCAGATGAAGGTGAAGCCGTTACCGCCAGCATCGGCGCTAGCTTGCCGAAATTAGCGCCATATACGATAGCTATGCTTCTGGCTGCGCTCGTGTCCACACTGGCGATCATTTCATTCGACCGGGCTTAAGACGCCTCGATGGCGAGCTGCCGTATACGGATTAGTTAAGTAGTGATAGGGCGAGGATGGCGGCGCTTTTGGTGGTCATATTGTCGATGTCATGCGGCGGCGACACTTCGACGATGTCTGCAAGGGGCAGGTCGGCATTGTGTTTGGCGCAGGCTGACAAGACTTGCGCAATGATAATTTCAACCGTGGAAAAAGCCACACCGCGCGCGGCCGGGGCGCTGACGCCGGGGGCCTGATAGTGCGGCATGAGATCGATGTCGATGGTCAGGTAGATAATGTCAGACCGTCTCGCGATAGCTTGGATTTGCGCCTCTGCCGCGTATGGATCGGTGTTGAGCGCCTTATCGGAGACGGTGTTGACATTCCAGTCCCGCGCGCGCGCAAAGAGCGCTTGCGTGTTGGATTCTTCCGCCACGCCAAGACATAGATAATCAAACGCTTCCGGGTTTAGATGATAGATTTGATTGAACGGCGTTCCTGATGATGCGCCTGCCTCGCCAAGATTGCGCAGGTCGAGATGTGCGTCGAGGTTTATAATGCCAATCGCCGCATCAGGGTGGGCAGCTCTTAGTCCGCTATAGCTTGCAAAGGCTGTTTCATGACCGCCGCCGAGCACGATGATCCGATCATGGCTTGGCAGTGCTTTGGCAATCTGAGCTGCGAGGAGACTTTGGCCTGCTTCTAAAGCATCGTCATCCACGACCACATTGCCGAGGTCGCTGATTGGTGCGAAGTCCTTTGGCGCAGTCAGGCCAGCGAGTGCGCGCCGGATCGCGTCGGGGGCCTCCTTCGCGCCCGTGCGCCCCTTATTGCGCCGCACGCCTGCCTCGCAGGCAAAGCCTAATATTGCACGGGTAGCTTCGCTCTGGATGAGGTTGAAAACGCGCTTGGCCAATGCGCCGTCTTCGGGATCGCGACGCCCGGTCAATTGTTGAGGTTGTTGTAAATATGCAGTCATTTGCGCGCGGCCTTATAATTCTGAATAGCGCTGGAAACCGGCATGATAGACGGTTTTTACAGTTGTGATGAAGGTTTCGCCTATCCATGTCGTTCGCTCCACCTGAAAAAGCGCGCAGTCTTCTTTGATGTCCAACGCCGCCGCGATATGTTTTGGTGCATTAATCGCCGAAAAGGCGACATCGCCATTGGAAAATGGGATGGTTTGCACCAGCCACTCGTTGAGACTGATTTCGTCGAGCTTCGCGTGCTCTATTTCTGGTAAGGCGGCCTTGTTAAGCCAACGAGTTTCATGGGCGTATGGGCGGGTATCAGCCAAATGAAGCGTTTCTGAGTATAGCGCTTGGGTCGTGTCGGCTAAGCGTAATTTTGCGCGAACTGAAGCAGGTGGTGTGCGGGCTTTCATTTGTAGTAAGCGGTGCTGATAGGCGCGCCCTGTCGCTTGAATTTCTTCTCTGATGATGGGGATTTCCAATTTGGCGCAGCGTACAGGCATGTCAATTATGCGCGTGCCGCCTTTTCTTTTTCGCTTCAGCAGCCCTTGGTCGGCCAGCGCCTGTAATGCGCGATTAACCGTGGTGCGAGCGCAATCATATTCCTTCGCCAGTTCCACCTCGCCGGGGATCAGTTCGCCAAGCCCCCATTCGCCGGATTGGATACGCTCTAGCATTGAAGCGCGAATTTGTTGATGCGATATGCTGGGCATGGAGCTTGCCTTACTTGCTGAATATGTACAGACATATTAAGCTATAATACTTAAACATTCAAACGGGTATGTAATGCCATTGCAAAGGTCAGCGACAGAATATTCACTTTATCAAGCGTGCGACGTGGCGACGATGGATCCGACGCGATCCGGGGCATATGGGTTGATTTCTGACGCTGCAATTTTGGTGTTGCAAGGACGTGTGGACTGGGTTGGGCCGCGCGACGCTTTGCCTGATATTGCACAAAACCTCGACGGCATTTCCCTTGGTGGGCGGTTGGTGACGCCATCTTTGGTGGATTGTCATACCCATATTGTGTTTGGCGGCAATCGGGCGCGCGAATTCGAGATGCGCTTGCAGGGGGTCAGCTATGAAGAGATTTCGCGCCAAGGCGGCGGGATTGTCTCGACCGTAAAGGCAACGCGGGAAGCAACAGATGCGGACTTGCTCGCAGGCGCTCTAAAGCGCGTCGATGCGCTGATGGCGGAAGGGATTTGCGCGCTTGAGATCAAGTCTGGCTATGGCTTGTCGATTGAACATGAAATGCGCCAGCTTCGCATTGCGCGGAGGATCGCCGAGATGCGTCCGATAAATGTGCAAACTACATGGCTCGCCGCGCACGCTATCGCGCCGGAATATAAAGGACGTCCCGACGCTTATATTGACGAGGTGGCGATTGCAGGTTTGCGCGCGGCGCATGCTGAAGGGCTTGTCGATGCGGTGGACGGGTTTTGCGAGACGATAGGGTTTTCGAACGCACAAATGCGCCGGGTCTTTGAGGTTGCAACCGCGCTTGGGCTACCGATGAAATTGCACGCTGAACAGCTTTCAGACCAGAAAGGCGCGCTGTTAGCGGCTGAATTTGGGGCGCTTTCTGCAGATCATTTGGAGTATCTTGCAGAAGCTGACGTGAAAAACTTCGCGCAGAGCGGTGCTGTCGCGGTTTTGCTGCCGGGCGCGTTTTATACGCTGAAGGAAACGCAATTGCCGCCGATTGCGGCGATGCGCGAACATGGGGTTGATATTGCGCTGGCAACCGATTGCAATCCGGGTAGTTCGCCGATCACCTCCTTGCTGACAATCATGAACATGGCTTGCACGCTATTTGGGATGGAGCCGGAAGAGGCGCTGGCGGGTGTGACGCGGAACGGAGCCAAGGCGCTGGGATTGTCGCAAACGCATGGCGTTATCAAAAAGGGCCGCGCGGCCGACTTTGCTGTTTGGGATGTCACGCATCCAGCAGAGCTGAGTTATTGGATGGGAGCAAGCCCGCTCCATGAGCGCATTTTTACGCAAGGTTTGACATGACGATTACGCTTGTACCGCCAGAGGCAAACCTCGACGATCTGGAACGCATCTATCGCGGCACGGAGAGCTTTGCGTTGGACGCTGCTTCGATGGAACGTGTGGCACGCGGCGCGGAACTGCTGCGCGAACAGATTCTCAAAGATGAGCCGATCTATGGCGTGAATACCGGCTTCGGCAAACTCGCCTCTGTGCGTATTGAAGACGATAAGCTTGCCATATTACAGCGAAACCTTGTGCGATCGCACAGTGCTGGCTTTGGCCCGGCGCTTTCGCCAGCGATTGTGCGCCTGACCATTGCATTGAAATGCCTGTCGCTTGGGCGCGGTGCGTCTGGCGTTCGCCCGGTTGTTGTTCAGACATTACAAGACATGATCGCCGCCGACATTATTCCGGTCATTCCGGAGAAAGGCTCGGTCGGCGCGTCTGGAGATCTCGCCCCGCTTGCGCATATGGCAGGCGCTTTGATTGGTGAGGGCGAAGTGTTCTTTAAGGGCGCGCGCATGCTGGCTGCCAAGGCGATGCAAGCGGCGGGGATTACACCGGTTGAACTGCAAGCCAAGGAAGGGCTGGCACTGCTCAACGGAACGCAAGTGTCTACGGCGTTAGCTTTGGCGGGCGTTTTTGATGCATGGCATTTGGCGCGGAACTCGCTGGCAATTACCGCGCTATCGATTGATGCGGCGATGGGGTCCGGCGCGCCGTTTCGCGATCAGATACATCAGCTGCGCGGACATGCCGGACAGATAAACAGTGCGCGCAGAATACGTGCACTCCTTACCGGCTCTGAAATTCGTGAGAGCCACCGCGAGGAAGATGAGCGGGTGCAAGACCCGTATTGTCTTCGCTGTGCCCCGCAAGTGATTGGTGCATGTTTCGATCAATTGCATCATGCGGCGCGGACCTTGGAAATTGAGGCGAACGCCGTCACTGATAATCCGCTCATTCTGGATAATGGCGATATTATCTCAGGCGGGAATTTCCATGCCGAACCTGTAGCGCTTGTAGCTGATCTGGCCGCGATCGCGATCTCTGAAATTGGCGCAATCGCACAGCGCAGGATCGCGCTCCTTGTTGATCCGGCCTTGAGCTTTGGGTTGCCTGCATTTCTGATTGAAGATCCGGGCTTGAAATCTGGTTTGATGATTGCCGAGGTCACATCTGCGGCACTGATGAGCGAGAATAAGGCGCTGGCAAATCCGCGCTCTGTCGATTCAACGCCAACCTCGGCCAATCAAGAGGATCATGTCTCGATGGCTTGCCATGCCGCGCGCCGCCTCAGCGAGATGAACCAGAACCTTGCGGGAATTTTGGCGGTTGAGGCCATGTCAGCGGCGCAGGGCGTAGAGCTAAGATCGCCGCTTCGTACCAGCCCGGCTTTGCAAGACGTGATTGCCAAAATCCGAACGGTCTGTCCGGCGCTGGATGAAGACCGGATTATCAGCCCTGACATTGAAGCGCTTGCAAAGCTGCTTTCAGATGAGGTGCTGGCGACGCCGACAGAAGCTGACCCGTTGATACGCACATTTGGCGCAACCGTTTGAACCACTAGCCGACATAGGAAACCCCCGTGGACAGAATACTTAAGAACAGACGAGAGATTAAAAGCCCGACGGGGCCGGACCTAAACTGCCGTTCGTGGACAACCGAAGCGCCGTTTCGCATGTTGCAGAACAATCTTGATCGGGATGTTGCGGAGAACCCTGACGAATTGGTCGTCTATGGCGGGATTGGCCGTGCGGCGCGCAATTGGACGGCGTTTGACCAGATCATCGCATCATTGAAAACACTCAGCGAAGAAGAGACGTTGCTGGTGCAATCGGGCAAGCCGGTTGGTGTGTTCAGAACGCATAAGGATGCGCCGCGCGTGTTGATTGCGAACTCCAACCTCGTGCCGCATTGGGCCAATTGGGATCATTTCAATGAACTCGATAAGCAAGGTCTGATGATGTATGGCCAGATGACGGCGGGCTCCTGGATTTATATCGGGACGCAGGGGATTGTTCAGGGTACATATGAGACATTTGTTGAGGCGGGCCGCCAGCACTATGGCGGCGATTTGCGCGGTAAGTGGATATTGACTGGCGGTCTTGGCGGCATGGGCGGGGCGCAGCCATTGGCGGCGGTGATGGCAGGCGCGTGCTGCCTTGCTGTGGAATGTAATCCGGACAGTATCGATGCGCGGCTCAGAACAAAATATGTTGATGAGAAAACCGATAGTCTCGACGAAGCGCTGGCAATGATCGAAGCGTGGACGGCGGCGGGCGAGGCCAAGTCCGTAGGGTTGCTTGGTAATGCGGCGGAGGTGTTTCCTGAGCTGGTAAAGCGCGGCGTTCGTCCGGATATTGTCACCGACCAGACATCGGCGCATGATCCGCTAAATGGTTATCTGCCTGCCGGGTGGAGCCTTTCAGAGTGGAAGGTAAAACGCGAAAGCGAGCCGGAAGCGGTTGAAGCGGCTGCGCGCGCCTCGATGAAGACGCAGGTTCAGGCCATGCTCGATTTTTGGCATGCCGGTGTGCCCACGCTCGACTATGGCAATAATATCCGGCAGGTCGCTAAGGATGCCGGGCTGGAAAATGCGTTTGATTTTCCAGGCTTTGTGCCTGCTTATATCCGTCCGCTTTTCTGCCGGGGAATTGGTCCGTTTCGGTGGGTCGCGCTGTCGGGTGATCCAGAAGACATCTACAAGACCGACGCGAAGGTCAAAGAACTCTTGCCGGATGATAAGCATTTGCATAGCTGGCTGGATATGGCGCGCGAGCGTATTTCGTTTCAGGGCTTGCCGTCGCGCATTTGCTGGGTTGGGCTTGGTGACAGGCATCGGTTGGGACTGGCGTTCAATGAGATGGTTGCTAGCGGGGAGTTGAAAGCGCCGGTTGTTATCGGGCGGGACCATTTGGATAGCGGGTCGGTGGCAAGCCCTAACCGCGAAACTGAAGCGATGAAGGATGGCTCTGACGCGGTGTCCGATTGGCCGCTTTTGAATGCGCTTTTAAACACGGCGTCCGGTGCGACATGGGTGAGCCTGCATCATGGCGGCGGCGTTGGTATGGGCTTTTCACAACATTCTGGCATGGTGATTGTAGCCGACGGAACCGAGGATGCAGCGCGCCGCTTGGAACGTGTCTTGTGGAATGATCCGGGCACGGGCGTTATGCGCCATGCTGATGCAGGCTATGAGCTGGCCGAGGCGTGCGCAAAAGAGCAGGGGTTGAACTTACCGTCTCTAAAGAACTGAGGCGTGGTTTCGCCTCGGCGATCACAAATTATTCAACTCTTGAGTGCCTTCAATTGATCTTCGTAAAAACGCGTGCAATGGTCTTCCCAAAATCCGGCAATTTGTCACCATTAAACCAATTTTGGGGTATTATAGTATGAAACGAACGTCTCTTTTTATGGCCGCTAGCGCACTTGGCCTCGTGCTCGCCTTGTCTTTCGCCAACGCACAAGATGCACCCAAAAAGAACAAGAAAAATAAGGACAAAGAAGAGGCTCCAAAAACGATTGAGGATTTCGTCGACGGGTTCGACAAAATGGACGGACTTTTCCCGATCTATCAGGATGAAGAAACCGGCGCGCTCTATATGGAGTTTGATGCGGACGATCTGGGCCAAGAGTATATTTATCATGTCTATACGGAAAACGGCTCGCCGCAGATTGGTCTTTTCCGGGGTAGTTTTCGCGATAACCGTATCGTCTCGATCAATAAGCGCTACGACAAGATTGAATTTTCAGCGGAAAACACCTCCTACACATTCGATGAAGAGAATGCGCTAAACCGGGCCTCTGAGGCGAATATTACGCGTGCGCCGCTCGCCGTGTCGAAAATTGTTGCGACAAGCGGTAGAGGATCTAATGCACGGTATTTGGTGGACTTTGGAAAGGTCGTCGCTGGCGAAACATTGAACCAGATAAAGCCTTGGGTTTCCCCAGAAAGTAAGCCCGGCCAGCAATTCTCCCTCGGCAAACTCTCAGCTGATAAAACGCGCGTGACGAAAGCCCGCAACTATCCTGAGAACACCGATGTGCTTGTGGAATATGTCTTCGACAATCCTCATCCTGTGAATTTTGGTCATACATCTATTACAGATGCGCGCGCGGTTGCTGTCACCATGCAGCACACATTCCTTGCGCTACCTGACAATGATTTTGAAACGCGCGGCGATGATTTCCGTGTTGGCTTTTTCACAGATCAATCCACGAACCTGACATCAGACAGCTACACGCCATTCGCCGATGTTATCAATCGGTGGAATTTGGTGAAGAAGAACCCACGCGCCAAGCTATCTGATCCGGTGACGCCGATTACATGGTGGATTGAAAACACCACGCCGGTCGAGTTGCGCGACACGATCCGCGACGCAGCGCTGGAATGGAATACGGCGTTTGAAGCGGCAGGCTTCTCCAATGCGCTTGAGGTTAAAGTCCAGCCGGACAATGCCAAATGGGATGCGGGCGATATTCGCTACAATGTCCTGCGGTGGACATCTTCGCCAACGCCGCCTTTTGGTGGCTATGGTCCAAGCTTTACCAATCCACGGACAGGGCAAATCCTCGGCGCAGATATTATGCTTGAATATGTCTTCCTGACGAACCGCTTGCGGTCATCGGAAATATTTGAGAGCGCCGCCTTGCCATCCGCGTTCGAGACGCCAGATGTGCAGTCTCCGGTGCATCCACATGGGGCTGAGGAGTTTTGTCAGGTCGGCGCGCATTTGCAGCACCAGATGATGCTCGGCGGGGCGATCCTCAAAGCAACTGGCGCTACTGATGTTTCGACCAGTGAGATGCTGGAAGATGGTTTGCGCTATTTGATTATCCATGAGATCGGGCACACGCTTGGTCTGACCCACAATATGCGGGCTTCAGCGACAATCCCATTGGAAGACTTGCCCGCAACACGCACCGTGGCAGGGTCTATTATGGATTACCCGGCATTGAACATCGCCGCAGAGGGCGACAAACAAGGCGCGTATTCACTTGAAACGCCTGGGCCTTACGATATTTGGGCGATTGCTTATGGCTATAGCCCGTCGGAAGATGATGCGCAGGCCTTGCTTGAACGTTCGACAGAGCCAGCGCTTGCCTATGGTAATGACGCTGATGATATGCGCGCACCGGGACGTCACATTGATCCGCGCGTTATGATTGGTGATCTGTCCGACGACCCTGTTGGGTGGGCACGCGAGCGGGTTGCGCTGGTTGATACAGCGCTTGAGAAGTTGCCGGATGCGTTCGAAAACGAGGGGGAAACTTATGATGCGCTGCGCACGAGTTATCTAATCTTGACGGGTCAACGCGCCGGAGCGCTTAATGTTGCGTCGCGCCACATTGGCGGCGTCTACAATAACCGCGCCTTGATCGGGCAGGATGGCGCTCAAACGCCGTTTGAGCCTGTGCCGACCAAGCTGCAAAAAGCGGCGTTGAGCTTGCTTGCAGAAGAACTCTTTGCGCCGGATGCGTTTGAGATCGGCGAAGAGGTTAGCAATCGTTTGCAGGCTGTGCGTCGCGGGTTCTCAAGCTCTGGCACGAATGTCGATCCACGCCTTCATGAGCGGGCTTTGGGATCGCAACGCAATGTTCTCAATCACATTATGCACCCTGCCGTTCTGAAGCGCATGACCGATGCGCGTCGCTATGGGGGTGACTATCCGGTGGCCAACTACCTTGTTGATCTGACGGATGCGGTTTTCTCAGGCGACCCGAAGGGCAACGTCAATACATATCGGCAAAACCTGCAGATTGAGTATGTGAACCGCTTGATCAATGTTGCAAAGGGTCAGGGTGTTCCGGGCCGGACGACGCCGGGCGGACGCAGCGCCGGGGTTGGCCATGATTCGGTTGCGCGTTCTGCGGCGCTGGCGAGCATCATGGACATTAAGGAAAGTTTGCGCCGCCCAGTTGGTAACCGCGAAACCCGCGCGCACCAGCAGCATGTTCTGTTCCTGATCAAGAAGTTTGAAGAGAACTAACCGCCCGCGTTCATAACGTCTCCCGCTATCGCAATATAGCGGGGGACGATAGGGCTAGCGGACTGGACCGCAGATATATCTGTCAGGGTTTGGCTTAGGCCGAATTGGAATATGGCGGGGAAGTGGTGCCGGTTGACGGACTTGAACCGCCGACCCTCTGATTACAAATCAGATGCTCTACCAGCTGAGCTAAACCGGCACACAGTGCGCTCCTATACGCCGCAAGACAGACAAGGGCAAGAGGCTTTATTGTAGATTATTTACGTTGAACACAGTTAACATAACGTCTACTTGCTGAAGTTGAAGATGTGCGTCGGCTCGGCGTCGAATTTTACAGGAGATTTTTGGCTATGAGTGTTGATTTGCAAGCCATCGAAGCCATCAAACAGTTAAAGTACCGCTATGTGCGTGCGCTTGATACCGCCGACACTGAAACATTGGGCGATTGCCTGACAGAAGACGCATATATAAAATTCGAGGGGGGCATCTACACCGTCGAGCATCGCGGCCGCGACGCCATCAAAGAATTTATGGGCATGTCGTTCCATTCCAAAGCAGCGACCTCACATCAGGTTCACCACCCCGCCATAGAATTGATTGATGACACCCACGCCAAAGGCCAGTGGAGCTTGCATGACATTTATCATGATCTGAACATGCGCATGATCGTGTCGGGCACGTCGGAATATATGGATGAATATGTCAAAGAAGCAGATGGCCAGTGGCGCATTTCCGACAGCCGCTATCAGCGCCTCTATGAAATGACCCAGCCCATGCCGGAGAATATGACCTGCACCGTGCATAAGCTTGCCGTAACGGGCAAGGATTTAGGGTTGGGTTAAGCGCCGCCCGTTCTGGCTTGTATTTGCGCGCAGGCGCGTATCAGGGCGTTCGGGTAGAGCGTGTGTTCCAGTTCGAGCACGCGCGCTCTTAGCGTTTCTTCGGTGTCGCCATCGCGCACCGGGATTTTCGCTTGATCGATAACCGCGCCTTCATCGACCCCTTCAGTGACCCAATGAACGCTGCACCCATGATCGGCGTCGCCTGCTTCCAGCGCACGTGCATGTGTGTTCAGTCCGGGATATTTGGGCAGGAGCGAGGGATGAATATTTATCAGGCGTCCAGCCCAGCGGGTCACAAACCACGGGGTGAGAATACGCATAAAGCCAGCCAGAGCGATAAGCTCGACATTTGCGGCGGTGAGATGGTCGTGCATGACCTGTTCAAAGGCTTCGCGGTCTTTGCCGAAGGGTTTGTGGTCGACGGCTACGCCCTGAATATTTCGCGATTTGGCTG
>CAZXTI010000016.1:11489-14091 GCA_964643565.1 uncultured Hyphomonas sp.
TTGCCGAAGGGTTTGTGGTCGACGGCTACGCCCTGAATATTTCGCGATTTGGCTGTTAGCAGCCCCCCGGCTTGTGGCCGATTGGACAGGACCAGAACAGGCTCGGCTGGATGATCAGGTGTATCACACGCGTTCAGTATGGCTTCCATATTGGAGCCACGCCCGGAGATGAGAATGGCGAGGCGGATTTTGCTCACGTGTTGACCAGCTCTCCAAGCAGCGTCGGCGTCTCGCCAAGTTCTGTAAGGCGCGCAAGCACCGCATCAACTTTGTCCGCAGAAACAGCGAGCACCATGCCGATGCCCATATTGAAGGTCCGGTGCATTTCCGCCGTTTCGATAGCGCCGACAGATTGGATCCAGTCAAACACGGGTAGGGGCGTCCAAGCGGCTGTGTCAATTTTCGGGGTCAGCGTATCGGGGCACATGCGCGGTGCGTTTTCTGTCAGCCCGCCGCCCGTGATGTGGGCAAGGCCGGTTACGAGGCCTTCGCGGATAAGGGGGAGCGTTGCATCGCTATACAGGCGTGTTGGCGTTAGCAGGGCTTGGCCAAGTGTTTGACCCGGCGCGAATGGCGCGGCGTCAGCATAAGATAGGCTAGAGCGTTCAACGCATTTGCGGATGAGTGAATAGCCGTTCGAGTGGGGGCCAGAGGAGGCAATCCCGATCAGCTTGTCGCCAGCTTTCATATTGGCATGGTCAGGAAGGATCGCATCGCGCTCGACAGCGCCCACGACAAAGCCAGCAAGATCGTAATGCCCCGGCGGATACATGCCCGGCATTTCGGCCGTTTCTCCGCCAGACAGTGCGCATCCAGCTTGGGTGCAACCTTCCGCAATGCCTGTGATGACCGCTTCAGCTATGCCGCCCTCCAGCTTTCCGGTGGCGAAATAATCGAGAAAGAAAAGCGGTTCTGCGCCCTGCGCGAGCACATCATTTGCGCACATGGCGACCAGATCGATGCCGACTGTGTTGTGAATACCGGTTTCAAAGGCGAGCATGAGCTTTGTACCCACCCCGTCAGTGCCTGAAACGAGGACGGGGTCTTTCCACCCTTCAGCTTTTAGGTCGAAAAGTGCGCCAAAACCGCCAAGTCCGCCCATATTACCGGGACGTTTCGTGGCCGCCGCGATCGGTTTGATCGCGCTGACAAGCGCGTCGCCAGCGTCGATATCCACACCTGCGTCACGATAAGAAAGGGGTTTATGATTACTTATGCTCATGTTTTGCCCAATTGTTGACGTGATTTTCACAACACTTATGTGGGTTATGGTTCCGAGACACGCTATAGCCTGCTAATAATGGAATGAACATAGGAGACACTGCATGATTCGTCGCATGCTTACACTAATTGCCTTTAGCGCGTTATTCGCCCTTGCAGCAATGGCTGACACACGCAGCCTTTACACAGTGAAGGATATTAAAGTCAGCGAGGCGGGGGCAAACGTTATCGAGGCCCAGCAAACCGCTTTTGCTGTGGCTCGCCGCAAAGGTGCCCAACGCATGATAGAGCGGATCACCCTGCCAGAAGCACGGGCTGCGGCAGGCGGCGTGGCGGTCGATAATGAGCTTGGCCAGAGATTGGCTGCGGCGGTTGATGTGCAAGAAGAAACGCGCGGCGGCGGACAATATCGCGCGACGCTTTCAGTTGTTTTGAACCCGCGTCTTGTCAGAGCTTATCTACGCGAACGGAATATTCCTTATATTGATACACAAGCCCCGCTCAGCCTTTTGGTGCCGCTTGGACGTACAGATTTGATCGGCGACTGGCAAAGCGCGTGGGGTGAACGCGATGATGGCACTCTCGCGCCTTATGTGACGAGCCAGACCCCATATGGCAATGACGCAAGCTGGACCGAGTTTCAGGGTGAGGTTGGTGCATTGCGGGCAAGGCGTGCTGTCACGGCTTTGCTGAATGGCGGCGCAGCAGGATACTCCGTGACGCTTGCAGTGCATACGGCCACAGAAAGTACATCGCTTGGCACAACGCGGGTCACGCGCACACTGGAAGACGCTGTATATCTTGCGACCGAGAAGCTTGATGATGTGTGGCGCAGGGCATCTATTGTGAGTTCGAATACGCGCAGTTTCTCCACCGCATCGGTGCAATATACCTCACTGGCGGAATGGAATACATTGCGTGGGCAGCTTCCGCGCTCGCCTTTGGTTAGCGATTTCCAGATCAAGGCGATTTCTGCTGATGGCGCGGTTGTGCGGTTTGCCTATGCGGGAGGCCAAGATCGACTGGTGGCTGATTTGCGTCAACGCGGGATCGCTCTTGAACAAGCGGCCTCAGGCTGGGTGATCTCATCGGCAGTATCGGGGAGGCGTTAGCGCTGACGAGCCAAGGCAATTCCGGTGAGCAATACAGATTGCCGTTGACGGATGAAGTTCGACTTTTTTCCGATCTAGCGATTACCGAAGCAAATCGTGCAGCGATTAACGCGATACGCCGACCTGAGGCGTGGCCGAATAATGCAATGTGCCTTATTGGACCGCCGAGATGCGGGCTAGGCGTTATTGCAAGATTATGGGCCGAGGAAGTCGGCGCGGTTGAATTATCCGCCACAGAATTCGATAAAATGTCGCTTAATGCGCTGGAG